>NZ_MWIG01001220.1:0-723 GCF_002156145.1 Streptomyces sp. NRRL B-24572
GCTTCTCCTCCCCCGCCGCCCGGTGCGTGGGGGTGGCGAAGTGCCGGGTGGAGGGGCCGAGCGCGGGGCCGGGGGTGATGTGTCCCTCGTACCGGGCGACGGGGGAGGAGAAGCACTCCACCCGGGGCCGGGCGCGTCTGCTCCACGAGATGGCGCTGGGCGAGGTGATCACGGACGGCTGGCGCTCGGAGGAGGTGAGGGAAGCCCTCGACCTGTGCCTGTCCTGCAAGGGGTGCCGGAGCGACTGCCCGGTGGGCGTCGACATGGCGGCGTACAAGGCGGAGTTCCTGGACCGGCACTACGCGCGACGGCCCTTCGCGCGGCCCCGCTCGCACTGGACGATGGGCCGCCTCCCGGGGTGGCTGGCGCACTTCGGGCGGGGCCTCAACGCGGTGATGGGGCTGCCGTTCGCGGCGCGGCTCGCGGGGGTGACGCCGGAGCGGACGATGCCGAGGGTGGCGGAACGGTCCTTCGCGTACTGGTTCGCCCAGCGCGCCTCGACCCGCCCGCCGGCGCTCACCCTGTGGCCGGACACCTTCACGAACCACCTGGCACCGGAGGTGGGCGAGGCGGCGGTCCGGGTCCTGGAGGACGCGGGCCTTGGGGTGGAGCTGCCGCCGGGGAGGGTGTGCTGCGGGCTGACGTACGTGTCGACGGGGCAGCTGGGGGCGGCCAGGAAGGTGATGCGGCGGACGCTGGACGTGATGGGGGAAGGGCCAGGGG
>NZ_MWIG01001221.1:0-751 GCF_002156145.1 Streptomyces sp. NRRL B-24572
CTCCGCCACCGCCGGCGACCGTCCGGTCGTCCGGCAGGAGGCGGGGGCCGGCGTCGCCGCTGCGCTCGGAGCCCTCGCAGCCGACCGGGTCGCCGGCGGTGGCGGAGAGCAGGGCGAGCGTGCAGAGCCCGGGGTCGGGTGCCTGGCCCGCGACGGGCGGCCGGTCCACGGCGTGCAGCAGCAGTCCCCCGGCCTGCACCACCTTGCTGGTGCCCGCGACGGCGGCCGCGGCGAGGCCGGGGGCGGCGGTGTCGACGTCGGAGAGGACCGTGGTGGCGGCGTCCAGCTTCTCGGGGTCGAGGCCGGGTTCGGCGACGGCGGCGGCCTGGTCGAGGAGGGTTTCGAGGTACTGGCCGAGCTTGCGGTTGTAGAGCCGGATCACCAGGCGCAGGCGGGGGTTGAGCCGGCGGGCGGTGAGTGCGGCCCGGATGTTGGCCTCGTCGTCCTCGTGGACGAGGGCGAGGGCGGCGGCGCGCTCGACCCCGGCGTCCGTCAGGGCCCGGTCGTCCGCCTCCGCGGACTCGACGACCCGCAGGACGCCGGTGGGATCGTCCCCGGGGGATCCGGCCACGGCACCGGTCCCGGTGGTGCGGGTCACGGCGGCGGTCACCCGGCCGAACAGGGCGAGCGCCCGGCCGGTGCGGCCGGCGGGCGTGCGGGGCGCGTCGGGCAGCGCCGGCACCAGGAGCGTGACCTGCTCCCCGTACACCTCGTGGAGTTCGCGCGCGAGGCGGTGGGCGAGGGCGTCGTC
>NZ_MWIG01001222.1:0-898 GCF_002156145.1 Streptomyces sp. NRRL B-24572
CCCCCACCACCGCGATGGCCCCGTCCCGATCGGTCCGCAGCACCCGCGCGCCGCCCTCCCGCAGCGCCTCGATGGTCCGGGCCGAGGGGTGTCCGTACGGGTTGTCGCGGCCCGTGGACACCAGCGCGAGCCTCGGCCGCACCACCCGCATCAGGCCCGGGTCCTGGTGCGCGGAACCGTGATGGGCGACCTTGAGCACGTCCACCGGCCCCAGCTCCGGATGGACCCGCGACAACGCCCGCTGGGCCGGCGGTTCGAGGTCCCCGAGCAGCAGCAGACTCAGCCCTCCGGCGGCACGGACGAGCATCGCCACGCTGGCGTCGTTGGGCCCGCCTCCGGACTCCCCCGAGCCCGGAGGCCCACCGGAGACCGGGAACTCCGCCGTCCCGGCCCACGGCCAGAGCACCCGCCACTCCAGAGCCCCGACCCTCCGCCGCTCACCCGGGCCCGCACGGATCAGCGGCACCCCGGCAGCGGCCGCCGTCCGCCGCACGAACGCGGCCTGGGCAGGCGGCTCTTCGAGCCCCGTGGTCTGGATCGCCCCCACCGACCTCCCCCGCAGCACGCCCGGAAGCCCGGCCACATGGTCCGTGTGGAAGTGGGTGAGCACCAGCAACGGCACCCGCCGCACCCCGAGTTCACGCAGACAGCGGTCCACCGGTACGGGGTCGGGGCCCGCGTCCACCACGACGGCGGAGTCCCCACCCGCCGCGAGCACCGTCGCGTCCCCCTGCCCCACCTGGCACATCGCAAACACCCAGCCCGGCGGCGGCCACCCCGTGACCCACCGGGCCAGCGGCGCCGGCCGCACCACCACGAGCAGGAGCACCGCGGCGACGGTCACGCCGACCGCACCCCGGTACGGCAGCCTGCGCGCCCCGAGGACCATCAGCGCCGT
>NZ_MWIG01001223.1:0-879 GCF_002156145.1 Streptomyces sp. NRRL B-24572
GCCGGGGAACAGGCGGCGGGTGGGCCGTTGCCCGTGCCCAGGCACCGCATCGGACCCGTGTCGCAGGCGCTGCTGCTGCTCCACCGGGAGCGGGGGGCCGCGGGGCTCGGGCCCCGGCTGGCCGGGCTCGTCGAGGCGCTCGGGAGGTTCGCCCGGGAGGGGCGGAACGGGGACGGGGCCTGGTGGGCCGCCCGGCTGCTCGGGGAGAGCGTGCGGCGGGTGCCGGACCCGCGGCCGTACCTGCCCGTCCTGCGGCTCCTCGCCGACGAGGTCGGGGCCCACCCGGAGCACCATCCGGTCTTCGCCTCCTTCGGGACCGCCTTCTGGCTGGGGCTGCCGGTCGGCGAGGACGAGCGGATCGATCTGCTGCGGCGGCTCGGCGAACGCAGCCTCGACGCCGTCGCGGCCCTCCTCGCCGCCGACCCCCGGGGCGTCCAGCCGCTCCTCTGCCGCTGGTTCGGCGACCCCCGGCCCGCCGTCGCCACCGCCGCCCAGGCCCTCCTGCACACCCACCGGGCGCTCGCCGTCGACGACCTGTGCGAGGCGCTCGTCGCCACCGCCCACCCGCTCGCCGACGACCTCCTCGCCGCGCTCGCCGGGGACGAGCCCTCCGCGCTCTGCCGGGCCGTCGACCGCTGGGCACACGACGACGGGCGCCCGGAGCGGCGCGTCGCGGCCGCCGCGTACGGGCACCTGGTCGCCGGGCACGTCGCCACCTCCGCCGACCGCGAGCTCCTCCGCTACGCCGCCCTCGCCCTGCTCGCCCGCCCCGGCGACCAGACCCTCCACGGCGCCGCCCTCGGGCTCCTCGTCCGCGACCCGCACACCCGCGCCCGCCACCTCCCGCGCGCCCTGGCCGAGCCCAGGGTGCCCGCCGCC
>NZ_MWIG01001224.1:0-668 GCF_002156145.1 Streptomyces sp. NRRL B-24572
CGGTGAAGAACACTTCCACTGCGCGCCCGGCCCCTCCGGCTGGCGTTACGTCTCGCAGATCACCACCCCCTCCGGCGACCACAAGGGCTCCGTCGACCTGGCCGTCGACGAACTCGGCCGCCCCATCCGCCTCGAACTGCACGCCGCGNNCTTCACCGGCACGTCCCCGGCGTTCCTCGTCGCCCTCACGCGACTCCTGCGTCTCACCCCCGATTCCCCCGAGACCCGTGTCAGGCTCGTCGCCTTCACGGACCCGGTGCTCGCCCCCCTCACGGTCGACCAGTCCTGGGCCCTGCTGAGAAGTGAAGCGCACGCCACTGACAACGGACCGCTGATGGTGGACGAGTACCAGGTCAGCGCCCTGGACACGGGCGAACGCCATACGGTCCACATCGCCGGCGACGTGGTCCTCGCCGCCCCCGGCATCGAACTCGAAGCCCTGGAGACCCCACCGTCGGTCTTCCCCTGATCGCCCTGCTCAGGCAGGCGGGGCGAACCCGGTGGGCCGCGCCCCGGACCCGGCGGCCGGACCGACACCCGAAGAAGAGCCGGCGGGGGAAACGACGACGGGGGGAGCAACAACCGCAGGAGCAGCAACCGGGGAAGCAGCAACCGGAGGCAGTGCAGAGCTCGACACTCCGCCCCCCTGCGAGTCCGCCCCCGCCCCC
>NZ_MWIG01001225.1:0-629 GCF_002156145.1 Streptomyces sp. NRRL B-24572
CCGCCCGGCCGCCGTGCAGGCGATCCTGGACGCGGAGGGCCCGGCCCTGGTCGTCACCTCCGACCCCGCCGTCTGGTCCTCGACCAAGGACGCGCGCGGCAAACTCGGCCCGGTCCTGGTCCACGACCCCGGCCACCTCTGCGACACCCCCGCCCGGCTCCACTGGTCACCGTCCGAGCACTGCGAGGACCCCGCGGTGGCGCAGGAACGCGCGGTCGCCCTGCTCGCCCCCGTACNNGCGCCCACGAGCCCGTACGGATCCTCCGCAGCCACCCGAAGGCCGCCTCGGGCCTGGCGGGCCTCCTGGAGTCGGCGCTCACCGCGCACCCGGAAAGCCGGCGGCAGGCACAGGAACTGACGGCCCGCGCGCTGAGTGCCCTCTCCTCGATCCACATCAGGGAGGCATGCGTACCGAATCGAACGGATTCGCTGACGCTCGCATCTTTCCTCGCCGAAGGGGGCACGCTCTACGTGGTGGGCGAGGCGATCGAGGATCCCCGCACCCACCCCGGCGCGATGCCGCTCCTCACGGCCCTCGCCGCAAGCGTGGTCGAGCACGGCCGCCGCATGGCCGCACGGTCATCCGACGGTCGGCTCGACCCACCACTGACCCTCGTCCTCGACGACGT
>NZ_MWIG01001226.1:0-569 GCF_002156145.1 Streptomyces sp. NRRL B-24572
GCGTACGCGCTCCGCGCGATCATCCGCCACAGCTCGCCGAGCCCCGGATACGGGCGGACGCTGTCCACCCGCTCCGCGAGCCCCAGCCAGATCCGGCCCCCGGCCCGCCGCACCGCCCGCGCGAGCGACACGTCGTCGATCACCGCCTGCCGGATCGCCTCCGGCACGTCCGCCGCCACCGCCGTCTCCGTCCGCAGCAGCACGCAGCCGCCCGCGGCGGCCGTCGCCAGCGGCCGCGCCCGGTTGATCCACCGGAAGGGATAGAGCTGGGCGAAGAAGTAGACGAACGCCGGGACGACCAGACGCTCCCAGAAGCTCGCGACCCGCAGCCGGGCCATCTGCGACACCAGGTCCAGGTCGTTGTCCACGGCCGCCGCCACGAGCCGCCGCAGACTGTCCGGCTCGTGCGCGGCGGCCGTGGACAACGACCTGGACCTGGTGGCGCAGATGGCCCGGCTGCGGGTCGCGAGCTTCTGGGAGCGTCTGGTCGTCCCGGCGTTCGTCTACTTCTTCGCCCAGCTCTATCCCTTCCGGTGGATCAACCGGGCGCGGCCGCTGGCGACGGCCGC
>NZ_MWIG01001227.1:0-586 GCF_002156145.1 Streptomyces sp. NRRL B-24572
GGGGTCAGGCCGCCGCGAGAGACCGAGGACGAAGATGACCGGCGTGCAGAGGTACCACGAGAGGCTCCGGACCCTGTCCGAGGCCTCGGTGCACATCCACTTCGACGCGTTCACCGACATCGACTGGGACCACCCCGACTTCGCCATAGACCCGGCGGACCCCCGCTGGGTGCTCCCCGCGGCCGACCCCCTGGGCGGTCACCCCTGGTACCAGAAGCAGCCGTTGGAGGTCCGGACCCGCATCGGGCTCTGGCGGTACGCCAACATCGTCAAGGTGGGCATGCAGTTCGAGAACGTCCTCATCCGCGGCGTGATGGACTACCTCTTCTCCCTGCCCAACCAGGACCCGGAGTTCCGCTACCTCACCCACGAGGTCACGGAGGAGTGCCACCACACCCAGATGTTCCAGGAGTTCGTGAACCGGGCGGGCGCCGACGTGCCCGGCGGGCGGCGCTCCTTCCGCGTCCTCAGCCGCTTCCTGCCGCTGGCCGGCTCGCTGATCCCCGAGTCCTTCTTCACCGGCGTCCTCGCCGGAGAGGAGCCCATCGACCACCTCCAGAAGGCGATCCTGCGCGGCGGCGAGGAC
>NZ_MWIG01001228.1:0-732 GCF_002156145.1 Streptomyces sp. NRRL B-24572
GCGGAGAAGAACCCGTACTCGACCACCCGCCAGTACGCGGTCCGGTTCATCCACCGCCTCGACCCCACCGCCGCCGAACGCCGGTTCAAGGAGAAGCGCAAGGCGCGGATGGTGGAGAAGATGAACCTGGACGACGGCATGGCCCTGCTCCGCCTGTTGATGACCGCTCACGATGTGGCGCTCGCCTATGACCACATCGACCGCATCGCCAGGTCATTGCCCAAGGACGACCGGACGATGGACCAGAAGCGCTCCGACGTCGCCCGGGACCTGTTGTTGGGCAACGACACTCCCACCCCGCAGGGTCAGACGAAGGTGTACCTGACGATGCCGATCACCTCAGCCCTCGGCCTCACCCAGGACCCCGCCATCCTCGGCGGCTACGGCCCGATCCCCGCGCCCATCGCGAGGGAGATCGCGGCGGGTGGAGTGTGGAAGCGCATCCTCACCGACCCGGTGACAGGAGCGGCGGAAGAGATCAGCAACGTCTACCGGCCCACCGCGAAACAGCGAGAACTCATCGCGGCCAGGTATCCCACCTGCATGGCGATCGGTTGCAATCAGCCCGCGCACCGTTGCGATCTTGATCATTGTCGTCGCTACAACGGGGAGAACACGACGCTGGACAACCTCCGGCCGAAGTGCCGGAGGCATCACCGGATGAAGACCCACTCGAACTGGAAGTGCGAGAACCAAGAGGACGGAACGCACACCTGGACCACGCCGAGCGGG
>NZ_MWIG01001229.1:0-222 GCF_002156145.1 Streptomyces sp. NRRL B-24572
ACAGCGTCCCACCCAGGCCACCTTCCGCGGCCTCGCCGGCAACGACACCATCATCAGCCGCAACGGCGGCTACGACCGCGTCGAATGCGAGGGCGGCACCGGCGACACCGTCACGGCGGACGTCGCGGCCCTGGACGTGGTCACGAACACCTGCGAGACCATCAACCGCGGCTGAAACCGCCGCACTTCAGTGCACCGAGAAGCCGCCGTCCACGAAGAGGG
>NZ_MWIG01001229.1:238-606 GCF_002156145.1 Streptomyces sp. NRRL B-24572
GGCGCTGGTTGAGCGGGGTCATCACGAAGCCGGGCACCAGGGTGTTGGCGGTGACCCCGTACGGGGACCAGGCCTCGGCCTGCGAGCGGGCCAGCGACTCCAGGGCGCCCTTGGACACCCCGTACGCCCCGCTCTGCACGAACGCGCGGTGCGCCTGCTGCGAGGTGATGTGGATGATCCGGCCGAAGCCCCGCTCGGCCATGCCGGGCCCGAAGCGCTGACCGAGCAGGAACGGTGCCTCCAGGTTCACGGTCATCGTCGTGTCCCACACCTCCTCGCCCAACTCGCCGAACGGCGGACGCAGGTTGATGCCGGCCGAGTTCACCAGGACGTCCGGCTCCCCGAAGACGGCGGCCGCCGCCTCCGCC
>NZ_MWIG01000123.1:0-13101 GCF_002156145.1 Streptomyces sp. NRRL B-24572
CGCCACCGGCCTCCTCCAGGCCGTGCGCGAGTCCTCCGTCTCCACGCTCGAACCCGTCGGCCACGGCGGCCACGGTGTCGGCGACACCCAGGCCATCCCGCGCATCGACACCACCATGCCCACCCCCGTGGTGCCCGCCGAGTCGGTCGCGCCCCTGCTGCCGCCGATGCGCCGGGCCGAGGGCGCCTACGACGAGCTGTACGACCTCCGGCCCGAGCCCGCCGAGCCGTACGAGCACGACGCGCCGGAAGCCCGGACCGCACAGCGCCACGGGCAGGACAACGTCCGGCACGCCTACTACCCGGGCCGCCGGATGAACCTCGGCGTCGTCCTCCTCCCGCTCCGCGTCTTCCTCGGCTTCATCTCCATCTACGCGGGCATGGGCAAGCTCTGCGACCCCGTCTACTTCGACGGCGGCGAGCGCGGCTCCATGGTGAAGTGGCTCAACTCCCTGCACCCCTGGGCCCTCGCCGAACCGCTGCGCGACTTCGCCCTCCAGCACCCCGTCGGCGCCGGACTCACCGTCGCCTTCCTCCAGGTCGTCGTCGGCGTCCTCACCGTCCTCGGACTCTGGCAGCGCGTCGCCGCCGTCGTCGGCGGCCTGCTCTCCGCGGCCCTCCTGTTGACCGTCAGCTGGAAGACCGTCCCGGTCTACGACTCCGCCGACATCATCTACCTGGCCGCCTGGTCCCCGCTGATCATCGCCGGCGCCCCCGTCTACTCCCTCGACGGCCGCCTCGCGAGCGAGGCCTGGCGCACCCTCGGCCCCCGCGCCGAACTCTGGGACCTCCGCCGCCGCGTCACCCGCCGCAGCACCCTCCTCGCCGCCGTCGTCGTCGGCCTCACCCTCCTCGTCGGCTCGGTCCTCGGCGGCGCCGTCCGCTCCACCGAGATGGTCACCGTCCCCGGCCCCAACGACGACCCGATCAACCACCTCCCCGGCCAGCCGCTCCCCCAGGAGCCGACGCGCCGCGCCCCGTCGAAGGCGGCCTCCACCGCGCCCGAGCCCGCCGCCGCGACCAGCGAGGCCCCCGTACGGAGCGAGGAGACCGAGGAGGCCACCCGGCCCGCCGAGACGACCCACGAGGCCCCCCGGACCCAGGAGCAGCGGCCGACCGCCACCCAGGGCACGAGCACCGGCGCCACCAGCAGCCGTACGCCCGTGCAGTCGAAGCCGGC
Organism: Streptomyces sp. NRRL B-24572; assembly: GCF_002156145.1. Lineage (NCBI taxonomy): Bacteria > Bacillati > Actinomycetota > Actinomycetes > Kitasatosporales > Streptomycetaceae > Streptomyces > Streptomyces sp. NRRL B-24572. The sequence goes on from NZ_MWIG01000123.1 coordinate 1,180, forward strand.
GCCCCCGCCGTCCACCAGCGACACCCCGAGCACCAGCGGCGGCGGCACGTCGAGCGGCGGCTCGACCGGCTCCACCAGCACCCCGTCCGAGAGCGGCTCGACGACGGGCGGCGCGCACAACCCGATCGGCGGCCTGCTGGGCTGACCCACGGGAGTACGAGAAGGGCGGCACCGCGGATGCGCGGTGCCGCCCTTTCCGTTGCGTACGCCCGTCCTCAGACCTTCTGGGCGGCCAGTTCCTTGGCCGCCTCCGTCAGGTCCTTCGCGGTGTCGATGGCCCTCCAGTACGCGCCGTGGGGCAGCGGGAAGCCCGCCAGGCGCCGTTCGCGGGCGAGGCGGGGGAAGGTGGTCCGCTCGTGGTCGCCGAGGTCGGGGAGGAGCTCCGTGAAGGCCGCGGCGAAGACGTACACGCCGGCGTTGATGAGGAACGGCGACGGCGGCGCCTCGATGAAGTCGGTGACGTTCCCGAACTTGTCGGTCTCGACGGCGCCCCACGGGATCCGGGGGCGGGCCAGGGCGAGCGTCGCGAGGGCGTCCCGCTCGGTGTGGAAGGCGGCCATCTCGCGCAGCGAGAAGCGGGTCCAGATGTCGCCGTTCGTGGCGTACCAGGGCTGGTCCGGGGCCGGCAGGTGCGTGGCGGCGTACTTGAGGCCGCCACCGCGCCCGAGGGGCTCGGTCTCGACGACCGTCGTCACCTTGAGCGGCAGGTCGGCGGAGGCCAGCCACTCCTGGAGCACCTCGGCGAGGTGTCCGCAGGAGACGACGGCGTCGGTCACGCCCTCGGCGGCCAGCCAGGAAAGCTGATGGCCGATGATCGGGGTCCCGGTGCCCGGGATCTCGACCATCGGCTTGGGGCGGTCGTCGGTGTACGGGCGGAGCCGTGTGCCCTGGCCGCCCGCCAGGACCACGGCCTGCGTCGGAGTGGTGTGCATACGGGGAACGATAGGCGTCCCGTATGTCCGATGTGCGTGACGACGCTCAGCTCGCGCGCATCACGCCGGTCGCGTACGAGGTGTCGCAGACCGGGCGGGAGAAGGACTGGGCGCGCGAGGGGCCGTAGTGCTCGACGGCGGCGCGGCCGAGGGCCCGGGCGATGGAGAAGCAGTGCTTGGCGAGGGAGGGACGGTTCTCCACCTCGCGCTGGAGGTGCGTGAGGGCGGTGCCGGGGTCCTTCTCCTGAAGCTCTGCGAGGAGCTGGTCGCGGAGAATATCCTGCGGGGCACGGGACTTGGCCCGGGTGGACACGTCCGTGGAGGACGCGGTCAGCTGGGTCCCGGAGTCCTGGCCGGCCCACGGAACGGCGGACACCGCGAGCGTTCCCGAGAGCACCAGGACGACGGGCAGGACGAGGGCGAGAGAGCGGCCGATTCGGCGGGCAGTGTGCGTCACGCAGGCGAGCGTAGCGGCCGGTAGTGATATGGCGACATTTAGTCACTCTCGCGAGGGATGGTTCGAGGCGGCTTTTCGAATCCCGTGTTGACGCGGGGGCCCGGGCGAAGCCCTGAATGCCGGGGTTTTCCGGGGTAAGCCCGTTGTATGCCTGCGGTACTCCCGTCGTGGGCCCGTCGTGCGCCGTTTAAACGTACGGCCCCGCATCTGCAACAGATGCGGGGCCGTACGGCAGAGCTCGGGGGCGGTCTCAGTCGCTGAGGCGCGCGCCCGTCGACGTCGAGAAGACGTGCAGCTCGTCGGCGCGCGGCACGACGTGCAGCGTGGAGCCCTTGGCGGGCACGTCGCGGCCGCCGACGCGGACCACCAGGTCCTTGTCCTCGCCGCCGACGCGGGTGGTGCCGTACACGAAGCCGTCCGAGCCGAGCTCCTCGACGACGTTGACCGTCACGGCCAGGCCGTCCTTGGAGGTCGCGCTCTGCACGTCGAAGTGCTCGGGGCGGACGCCGACGGTCACGGTGGTGTCGCCGGCGGCGGAGGCGGCGGCGATGGCGTCACGGGTGACCGGGACGACGCTGTTGCCGAACTTCACGCCGCCGTCGGTGATCGGGACCTCGACCAGGTTCATCGCCGGGGAGCCGATGAAGCCGGCGACGAAGAGGTTGGCGGGCTTGTCGTACATGTTGCGCGGCGAGTCGACCTGCTGGAGCAGACCGTCCTTCAGGACGGCGACGCGGTCGCCCATCGTGAGGGCCTCGGTCTGGTCGTGCGTGACGTAGACCGTGGTGATGCCGAGGCGGCGCTGCAGACCGGCGATCTGCGTACGGGTCGAGACGCGGAGCTTGGCGTCGAGGTTCGACAGCGGCTCGTCCATGAGGAAGACCTGCGGCTCGCGGACGATGGCGCGGCCCATCGCGACGCGCTGGCGCTGACCGCCGGAGAGCGCCTTCGGCTTGCGGTCGAGGTACTCGGTGAGGTCGAGGATCTTCGCGGCCTCCTCGACCTTGGCGCGGATCTCCGACTTGTTCACGCCGGCGATCTTGAGCGCGAAGCCCATGTTGTCGGCGACGGTCATGTGCGGGTACAGCGCGTAGTTCTGGAACACCATCGCGATGTCCCGGTCCTTCGGCGGCAGGTGCGTGACGTCGCGGTCACCGATCCGGATGGAGCCGGCGTTGACGTCCTCGAGACCCGCGAGCATGCGCAGGGAGGTCGACTTGCCGCAGCCGGAGGGGCCGACGAGGACGAGGAACTCGCCGTCCGCGATCTCGATGTCGAGCTGGTCGACGGAGGGCTTGGTGGCACCCGGGTAGACACGGGTGGCCTTGTCGAACGTGACGGAAGCCATGGTGATGCGTCCCTTCACCGGCAGGAACGTGCCGGACGATCCGAGTAAAGGAAGGATTGAGGTCTAGTCCACCTGGGTGAACCGCAAGTGACGCTACCGGGCGGTGCCCGATCTGTCAGCACTCACGGGCCAGTGAGATTTCCGACCGTCGCCGGGGCCGGGTTGGTTACACTTCACTCGCTGCCGCCTTAGCTCAGTTGGCTAGAGCGCTTGACTTGTAATCTTGAGGTCGTCGGTTCGATTCCGACAGGCGGCTCTGCGGAAGACCGAGGGCCCCGGACGCGTCGCGCGTCCGGGGCCCTCGGTCGTCTCCGGAAGAACCCGGATGATCTCCGGAAAACCCGGATGCGGGAGCCCCGGGGGCATGGGATACGTTGCGCTTGCGCCCAGGGGGGAGGGGTCTTTGCCTGGCGTAGCCGCGGGGGGCGACGGCCGCCCGTGTGCGCTCCCGTGGTCTCCCGTGCCGCGAGGTGCGGGAATGCACAGAGGAACTTCATTCGTGCGAAGGATCTTCGCTCTCGGGGGGACGGCCGCCCTGCTGGTGGCCGGTCTGGTGAGCGGTGCCGGTACGGCTTCGGCCGCCGGCCAGGAACTGCCCGAGTTCGAGTTCGAGAACCGGGTGCTGCAGCCCGGTGAGGGCTGGACCGAGCTGTCTCCGACCGGCCTCATGGGTACCCCCGACGGAACCCTGGTCTACGCCCTGAGCAAGGCGCCGCTGACCGACCCGGCCTGGACGAAGGCGGGACTGCCCACCGGGCTCGGCCTGGGGTCGCTCTCGTCCTGCTCGGCCCGCGCGGGCGTCGTGGGCGTGTACACGTGCCCGGTCAACGAGGACAACCCGTTCCCGTCGATCGAGATCAAGGCCGCCGCGTCGACCGCCGACAACACCACGCTCCACTACGGCGCCGTCTACGTCCCGCGCGGCGGGGACCTCGCCAAGGCCGTCAAGGACGCGCAGATCGCCGGCAGCCTCCCGGAGGACGGCACGCACGCCGCCCGTACGGTGACGGCGAAGACGCTCGCGCACGTCGCCCAGAACACGCTGGCCCTGACCACCCCGTCCCTGCAGCCGGGCGCCACGGTCACCCACTCCGTCACCCTGCACGCGGTGGACGAGGGCACGCTCGACGTGTCGTTCATGCCGGCCCAGGGCATGCGGGACTGGGAGGAGGGCGAGACCCAGGTCGCCATCGCCGACGTCAGGGCGAGCTCGCCGATCGCCGAGTGCGACGCGAGCACCGACCTCGACTACGGCGGCATCACCTGCCGGGTCGACCCGGGCCAGTCGGGCCCGACCGACGTCACCGTCTCGTACGACCTGAAGACCGGCGCCACCGCGGCCGCGTGGAACATCGAGGCCTACGCGACCTACGAGGTGTACGACTTCGGGACCGGCAACCCCGAGAAGTCCGCGACCTTCCCGATCGTCAGCTCCCGCCCCGTGCCGACGCACTACGCGATGCTCGCCCGGGACAAGAGCGGCAACCTGCTGTGGCACCACGGCACCGGCAAGGCGGCGGCCCCCTTCCGCGACTGGACCGAGAACGTCGGCCACGGCTGGGGCATCTACAACTCCCTCGCCAAGCTCTCCCCGATCACCGTCCAGGCCAAGGGCGGCGGCGTCGTCGCCCGGGACGCCTCCGGCGTCCTCTGGTACTACCGGACGACCGGGGTCGAGTGGGAGCCGCTCACCGCGCGGACCAAGGTCGGTTCCGGCTGGGGGATCTACAACAACCTCACGGGCGTCGGCGACGTGACCGGCGACCGCAAGGCGGACCTGCTCGCCCGTGACGCCTCGGGCGTGCTGTGGCTGTACAAGGGCACCGGCACCACGACCGCGCCGTTCGCCACCCGTGTCCGCGTCGGCTCGGGCTGGGGCGCGTACAACCAGCTGACCGGCCCCGGCGACCTCACCGGCGACGGCAGGGCGGACCTGCTCGCCCGTGACACGACCGGCGCGCTGTGGCTGTACAAGGGCACGGGCGTCGCGACGGCCCCGTTCGCCGCCCGCGTCAAGGTCGGCACGGGCTGGGGCGCCTACCCGCAGCTGAGCGGCCCCGGTGACCTCACCGACGACGGCAGGGCCGACCTGGTCGCCCGCGACACCACCGGCACCTTCTGGCTGTACAAGGGCACGGGCAGCGCCACCGCGCCGTTCGCCACCCGCGTCAAGATCGGCACGGGCTGGGGCGACACCCCGGGCACCTCGTACAACTACCTCTTCTGATCGGTTCCTTCAGCCGACCATCGGGGCCCTGCCCGGCGTGTTCCGCCGGGCCGGGCCCCTTCGGCTTGTTCCGCCCTCTCCGTGCGCAGGGACGTGATCGTCCGGGACACTTGTCCGTCACGGGGGCGTACAGATGGTCGGGGTTGTCGGGGAGGGGTGCGCGGATGAGTCGGCGTTCCGGTGGGCTGATCGGGGTGTGGGCCGAGCAGCAGCGGGTGGCGCAGAGGCAGCGGGAGGGGCAGCACCAGGCGGTGCTGCGGCAGCAGCGGGACGCCGAGCGGGCGCAGCGGGCGTACGAGCGGGACGTCGCCCGGATGCAGCGGGAGCAGCGGGCCGCGTACCGGCAGCAGCGGGAGGCCGACGCCCTGCGCCGGACACAGGAGCTCGACCAGCGGGTCGCCGTGCTCGAGTCGCTGCTCGCGGCGGGCTGCCGGGCGCCCGCCTTCGGCGTGGAGTCCCTGCGGCGGGAGGAGACCGTCGAGCCGTTCGCCCCCGGGCCGCTCGGTGAGCCCGTCGCCATGCCCGACCAGCGCTTCTACCAGCCGCAGGGGGCCTGGACCGCGTCCGGGCGGGCCCAGGCCGAGCGGGACGCGCGGGCCAGGTTCGAGCACGACTGGTACGCGGCGCAGGCCGCCGAGGCGCGGCGGGTCGAGCAACTGGCCGCCTACCGAAGGGAGTACGACGCCTGGGCGGCCGCCCGCATCGCCGAGATACGCGCCCACAACGCAGGGGTCGACGGGACGGCCGCGGCTCTGCGGGCCGGGGAGCCCGACACGGTCGTCGAGTTCTTCTCGGCGGTTCTCTTCGCCTCGACCGCCTGGCCCGAGGGCTTCCCCCGGGAGGTGTCGGCCGCCTACGACCGGGCGGGGCGGGGGCTCGTCCTCGACTGGGACCTGCCCGGGTACGAGGTCGTCCCCGAGGCCAAGGGCGTCAAGTACCTGCCGAGCACCGACCAGGAGAAGGAGGTCGCGCGGCCGGTGACGCAGCGGCGGGCCCTGTACCGGGACGTGCTGGCGCAGAGCGTGCTGCTCGCGGTGCGGGAGCTGTTCGCGGCGGACCGGTTCGGGGCGCTCGAAGGGGTGGCCCTGAACGGGTACGTCGGCGGGGTCGATCCGGCCACCGGACTCGCCGGGCGGGTGTGCGTGGCCTCGGTCGTGGTGGAGCGGCCGGCGTTCGACCGGCTGAACCTGGAGCTCGTGGGGGCCGTCGAGTGCCTCACCGGGGCCCTGGGTGGGCGGCTTTCGGCCAAACCGGATGAGCGGGTGGCGGTGGTGCCGCTGCGGGAGCCGGGGCAGGTGGGCTCCGATGTGGTGGTGCAGGGCGACGGCGAGGAGCCCGACCTGCTCACCATGGACCCGATCGAATTCGAGGGGCTCGTGGCCGAACTGTTCCGGGCGCGGGGGCTCCAGGCCGTGACGACGCAGCGGTCGGGCGACGGCGGGGTCGACGTCAAGGCGCTCGACCCCGATCCGATCAGCGGCGGGTCGATCGCGGTGCAGGTGAAGCGGTACCGGAACACGGTGCCGCCGAGTGCCGTACGGGATCTGTACGGGACCGTGCAGGACGTCGGGGCCAACAAGGGGGTCCTGGTCACCACGTCGAAGTTCGGGCCGGGCTCGTACACCTTCGCCAACGGCAAGCCCCTGACGCTGATCTCGGGGACGGAGCTGGTGGACCTGCTGCACCAGCACGGGCTGCGGGGCCGGCTGGGCGGACCCGCCCCGGCCGCGGCGCCCGTGTCCGCCCCGGTCCCCGCCTCCGCTCCCGCCGAGGCCGCCGAGGACTTCAACCTGCTCGGGATGGTGTGGTCGGGATCCGCCGCGCTCGACGTCTGCGCGCTGGTCTGCGCCGGGAACCGGGTCCTCGGCGACGAGTGGTTCGTCTTCTTCAACAACCCCGCGACGCCCGACGGTTCGGTGGCCATGGTGGCGGCCGCGCCCGGTGACCGCGCGGCCGTACGGGTCGGCTTCGACGCACTGCCCGCGCGGGCGGACCGGCTGGTCCTGGTGGCGGCCGTGGACCCGGAGGTGAACCCCGACGCGGACCTGGGCGGCTTCACGGAGGCCGGGATCCGGCTGCGGGACGACGCGGGTACCGAGCTCGACCGCCTGGAGGTGTCCGACGGGCGACCGGGGGAGACGGCGCTCGTGCTCGGGTCGTTCCGGCGGCGGGCGGGCGGCGACTGGGACTTCGTCCTCGGCGGGAAGGGGTACCGGGGCGGTCTTGAGGAGCTGGTGGGGGACTTCGGGATCGAGGTGGAGTAGTTCCGACGGGGAGGGCGCGACACGCGCCCTCCCCGTCTCGTCCGTCAGCGGCCGCTCAGGCGGTTCGCCAGGACCGCCACGCGGTCCGTCTCCGCCGAGTGGGCCGTGGCCTCGCGGCGGTCGGCGCCCCGGAAGGCGGCGTACATGGTCTGGACGCCGAGCCAGCGCAGGGGTTCCGGCTCCCACTTGCGGACCTTGTGGTCGACCCAGGGCAGGGCGGTGAGGTCCGTGGGCCCCGACTGCCCGGAGTCCTGCTGGATGAGGTCGCGGAGGGTGCGGGCGGCGAGGTTGGCGGTGGCGACGCCGGAGCCGACGTAACCGCCGGCCCAGCCGAGGCCGGTGGAGCGGTCGAGGGTGACGGTGGCGCACCAGTCGCGGGGGACGCCGAGGACACCGGACCAGGCGTGGTCGATCCGTACGCCCGCGAGCTGCGGGAAGAAGCGGATCAGGATCTCGCGGAGGGCGTCGATCGTCTGCGGCTGGGTGCGGCCGTCGTTGTCGGTCTTCGAACCGAAGCGGTACGGGACGCCCCGGCCGCCCAGGGCGATGCGGCCGTCGGCGGTGCGCTGGGCGTACATGTAGGCGTGGGCCATGTCGCCGAGGGTCTCGCGGCCGTCCCAGCCGATGGACTCCCACTGGGCGTCGGTGAGCGGCTCGGTGGCGATCATCGAGGAGTTCATGGGGAGCCAGGTGCGGCGCTGGCCGGCGAGGGAGGCGGTGAAGCCCTCCGTGCAGCGCAGGACGTACGGGGCGCGGACGGTGCCGTACGGGGTGATCGCGTGCTTCGGCTTGATCTCGGTGACGGGCGTCGACTCGTGGATCGTGACGCCGAGGGCCTCGACGGCGTCGGCGAGGCCCTTGACCAGCTTGACCGGGTGCAGGCGGGCGCCGTGCGGGGTCCAGGAGGAGCCGACGGCCCCGGCGACGCGGATGCGGTCCGCGGTCTCGCGGGCGCCGTGGAACTCGCGGTCGGTCTCGCCGAAGGCGAGCTCGGCGGCGTGGAAGGCCTTGAGGCGGGCGAGCTGGGCGGGGGACAGGGCCACCTCCAGGACGCCGCCGCGGTGCTGGTCGGCGTCGATCTTCTCGGTCTCGCAGACGTCGAGGACCTCGGTGACGGTGGCGTTCATGGCCTGCTGGAGGCGGACGGCGGCCTCGTGGCCGTGGAGCTTGGCGTAGCGGTCGCGTCCGGCGATGCCGTTGTAGAGCCAGCCGCCGTTGCGCCCGGAGGCGCCGTAGCCGCAGAACTTGGCTTCGAGGACGGTGATGTTGAGGAAGGGGACGGCCTTCTTGAGGTAGTAGGCGGTCCACAGTCCGGTGTAGCCGCCGCCGACGATGCAGACGTCGGCGGTGGCGTCGCCGGGGAGCGGTTCGCGGGGCGCGGGGGCGCCTTCCTGCGCGTACCAGAACGATATGCCGCCGTTGACGGTGCCGTTGACCGTGCTCATCTCTATCCCTCTTCCGGGTGCGTGGCCGGAGGTTACCGCTGGCCAGGGGTCTGTGGATACGGGGGTGGCGACGGCGCGGCGGGCGGTCGCGTGGACGCTGGGCCGGGTCCTGCAGAACGGGCTGTGGGACGTCGAGGACGGCGAGCCCGCGCTCGATGCCGAGCAGGTGGCCGCCGCGCGGATCCTGCTGGCCAGGAGGGCATGATTCGGGGCAGGCTGGGGTGCATGATCCGTACTGCCACGCCCGCCGACGTTCCCGTCGTCCACGCCCTGATCCGCGACCTCGCCGCGTACGAGAAGGCCCTCGACGAGGCCCGCGCGACCCCCGAGCAGCTCCACGAGGCCCTGTTCGGCGAGCGTCCCGCCGCCTTCGCGCACATCGCCGAGTCGGAGACGGGCGAGGCGGTCGGCTTCGCGCTCTGGTTCCTCAACTTCTCGACCTGGCGCGGTGTCCACGGCATCTACCTGGAGGACCTGTACGTCCGCCCGGAGGCCCGGGGCGGCGGCCACGGCAAGGCGCTGCTGCGCGAACTGGCCCGGATCTGCGTCGAGCGCGGCTACGAGCGCCTGGAGTGGTCCGTACTGAACTGGAACAAGCCCTCGATCGACTTCTACGAGTCCCTGGGCGCCCGCCCGCAGGACGAGTGGTCCGTGTACCGGCTGACGGACGGGGCTCTGGCCGAGCTGGGCGGAGCGACGGTGTAGGAAGGAGCCATGGACATTGAGCAGCGGTTCCAGCGCATCACCGACTTCATCGAGGCACGCCTCACGCCCCTCTTCGACCCCGCCAACGGCAGCGACCACGGCTTCGGCATGGACGACACCTCGCGGTCGCTGCGCGCCCTGCGCTACACCGTGCAGGCCGCGTCGCAGGTGAACGGTCTCGTGGAGAAGCGGGAGACGGCGCCGGAGCTGCGGCAGGTCGTCGACCAGGCGTTGGAGCACAACTGGGACGTGCTGCGCTCCATCGCCCGGATGTGGGAGGACCACCCCGAGTTCGTGAAGGAGTTCAAGGCGCACTCCTGGGACGTCCTCGGGGTCTGATCCCCGTCTGATCCCCGGTCTCTCAGGGGACCAGCACCACCTTGCCCGTCGTGCCCCGGTTCTCCAGGGCGCGGTGGGCCTCCGCCGCCTCCGCGAGCGGGAAGCGGTGGACCGCCGGGCGGAGGGTGCCGGTGGACGCCGCGTCGAGGGCGGCGAGTTCGAGCGCACGGATGTCGCCGCCGGCCTTCTGGATCATGACGGGGCCGAGGACGGACTCCGAGGTGATCCCGCGGGCGGTGAGCTCCTCCTCGGTGAGGGTGAGCGGTTCGCCGTCGTGGAGCCCGGCGCCCGACCAGCCGAAGACCAGGTGCTGTCCGCCCTTGCCGAGCAGGTCGACGGCGGCGCGTCCGGTGTCGCCGCCGACCGAGTCGAAGACGACGGTGGCGGTGCGGTTCCCCAGGTACGCGCGGACCTTCTCCGGCCAGTCGGGTCGCTTGTAGTCGACGGCCAGGTCGGCGCCGTTCGCCTCGACGAGGGCGGTCTTCGCGGGGCCGCCGGCGAGGCCGATGACGGTGGCGCCGGCGTTCTTGGCGTACTGGACGAGCAGGGTGCCGATGCCGCCGGCGGCGGCCGGGACGATCGCGACCGAGTCGGGGCCGAGTTCGGTGAACCCCAGGATGCCGAGCGTCGTGCGGCCGGTGCCGATCATGGCGACGGCCTCCGCCTCGCCGAGGTGGTCGGGCAGGGCGTGGAGGCGGGCGGCGTCGGTGACGGCGAGTTCGGCGTAGCCGCCGGGGTTCATGCCGAGGTGGGCGACGACCCGTCGGCCGAGCCAGGCCGGGTCGGTGCCCTCGCCGAGGGCGTCGACGGTGCCGGCGACCTCGCGGCCGGGGATCGTGGGGAGTGCGGCGGGCGCGGGGAAGGGGCCCGTGGCGCCCTCGCGGAGGGCGGTGTCGAGGAGGTGCACGCCGGCCGCCGCGACCCGGACGCGGACCTGGCCGGGGCCCGGCACGGGGTCGGGCGTCTCCTCGTAGGTGAGGTTCTCGGCGGGGCCGAAGGCGTGGAGGCGGATGGCGTGCATGACGTTCCCCTGTCGTCGTACGGGTGGGCCGGTGGGTCCACCCTGTGACCTCAAGCGCGCTTGAGGTCAAGGCCGTGCTTGTGGTGGCGGTCCACGAGGTCCGCGCGCAGGGCGAGCGACACCGCCTCGACCGCGCTCGTGAACGACACCTCCGAGAGCACGCCCGGCGCCGCCACCTGGTCGCCCACCAGGTACACCCCGTCGCCCCGGTCGACCGTCGGCCGGTCGCGCCAGGTGGTTCCCGGGCGGTCCACCGCGCCCGTACGGCCCTGGGACACGGACTCCCGCCGCCACACCTCCCGCTCGCGCCAGCCGGGGAAGCCGAGGTCGAGCAGCCGCTCGGCGTGCGCTACGCCGTCCGCCTTCGACGCGCCGGGGCCGATCGGCAGCTGCGCCTGGACCAGCTGCTGCCCGGCCGGGGCCAGCGAGGGGTCCTGGGCCGTGAACCGCTCGATCCAGCCGGGCGCGTCCAGGTCGGACACCACGAACGGATCGCCCTTCCGGGTCCGCAGCGCCAGGTCGAACAGGACCGTACGGCCGCTCTCCCAGGTCAGCGACGGGTCGTCGAGGAGCCGGGCGGCGGCGGGCAGCGCGGTCGCGACGATCACCGGGCCGCCGCCGAGCGGCAGGGCGTCGACCCGGGAGGACGTCTCGATCCGTACGCCCAGCTCACGCGCGCGCGTGGCCATCCGCTCGATCAGCTCGCCCCAGCCGCCCCGGACGTACTGCGCCTCCGGCGGCAGGGCGGCGGCCCGGTGCAGCCGCTCCTGCACGAAGCGGGCGGAGAGGGAGCCGGGGTCGTGGTGGAAGAGCGCGACCCCGCTGTAAGAGGCTGCCACGCGCGCGGTGCGCTCGCCCGCGAGACCGGTGACCCAGGTGCGGAAGTCGAGGTCGACGGGGGCCTGTTCGGGGCTGCGGCGGGCCTGGCGGAGCAGGCCGAGCGGCGGGGTGCGGTGGAGCGCGCCGTCGCGGTGGACGCGGAACCGGAGCGCCTCGGCGGTCGGCAGCACGGCGAGCGGGGGGACGAGACCCCGCTGCTCCAGCCAGGTCCAGTGGGGGCCGCCGTCGTAGAGCGCGTGCGGGCCCTCGTTGGTGCGGTACGGGCCGTCGGCCGTACGGGCCCGGCCGCCGAGGCCGGCACCGAGGTGACCGTCCACGAGGCGCACCGGACGCTCGGCGGCCGG
>NZ_MWIG01001230.1:0-529 GCF_002156145.1 Streptomyces sp. NRRL B-24572
CGGGGCCGCCGCCGAGGACCTCCTCCAGGAGTCCGTCGCCGCCGGCCGCGTACGCCAGGAGCCAGAGGGTCCAGAGCCGGGCGGCGGGGACGGTCCCCCCGTCGGGGGCGCGGAAGGGTCCTCGCCGGACGGCGAGGAGCAGTGCCCCGCCGAGGGCGAGGGCCCCGGCGGCCCCGACGGCGAGCCGTACGGGCCCGTAGCTGAAGGTGAGCCCGAGGCCCGCGAGCCCGGCGACCCCGCCGGGGGCGAGCGCGGCGAGCGCCCAGGGCGCGCGGGCCGGCTCGGGTTCCGCGACGGGCGCGGGCTTCTCCTGGCCGCGCGGCACGCGCGCGTACAGCTCCTCGGCGAGCGAGAACACGTCCCGGTGGCGGAACCGCGCGGCGGTCCGGTCGGTGAATCCCTGCGCTTCGAGGCCCGCGGCGATCTCCAGCGGGTCGACGGCCCGCTCGCAGAGCTCGCGGTGCCGGTGCAGGAGCACCTTCACGGGGTCGGCGTTCCCGCGGCGGGGGCGCCGACCCCGTGAAGGTGC
>NZ_MWIG01001231.1:0-724 GCF_002156145.1 Streptomyces sp. NRRL B-24572
GCCGTCGGAGAGCTCCTCGGTGCGGTCGGTGCCCAGGGTGAGCATCGGCTCCACCGCGAGCGCCATGCCGACCCGCAGGCGCGGGCCCTTGCCGGGCTTGCCCATGTTCGGCAGGAACGGCTCCATGTGCATCTGCGAGCCGATGCCGTGCCCGCCGTAGCCGTCGACGATGCCGTAGGTGCGGCCGTCCTTCTCCTCCGAGGAGATGACCGAGCTCTCGATCGCGAAGGAGATGTCGGTCAGCCGGTTGTCCGCGCGGACCTGCTCGATCCCCGCCCACATCGAGGCGCGGGTGGCGTCGGACAGTTCCTGCTCGGCCTGGGTGATCGCGCCGATGGCCAGCGTGACCGCGGAGTCGCCGTGCCAGTTGTCCAGGATCGCGCCGCAGTCCACCGAGAGCAGGTCGCCCTCGGCCAGGACCTGGGCGCGGTTCGGGATGCCGTGCACGACCTGCTCGTTCACCGAGGCGCAGATGCTGCCGGGAAAGCCGTGGTAGCCCTTGAAGGAGGGCACCGCGCCCGCGTCCCGGATCGTCTGCTCCGCCAGCTCGTCGAGCTCCAGCGTGCTGACCCCGGGCCTGGCCGCGGCGCCGACCGCGGCGAGCGCCCGTGCCACCACGAGCCCCGCGGCGCGCATGGCCTCCAGCTCGCCGCGGGTCTTCAGCTCGATGCCGCGCCCGCGCTTGAGCACGCTCACGGCTCCGCGCGCAGTGCCTTGAGCGCGC
>NZ_MWIG01001232.1:0-561 GCF_002156145.1 Streptomyces sp. NRRL B-24572
GGCCCCGCCCCTCCCCGTACCCGGGGACGGGTTTCATCGCGGCGCCAGCGGTTAGCCGCGTCGTGAGGACCACCCGAGGCCCGGGACCGCCAGGACCGCACGGTGAAGGAGTTGGGTGATGAAGGTTTCCGACTACGTGCTGCAGCGGCTGCGTGACTGGGAGGTGTCCCACGTCTTCGCCTACCCCGGTGACGGCATCAACGGGCTGCTGGCCGCCTGGGGGCGCGCGGAGGACCGGCCGCGGTTCGTCCAGTCGCGGCACGAGGAGATGTCGGCTTTCGAGGCGGTCGGGTACGCGAAGTTCTCCGGCCGGACGGGGGTGTGCGCGGCGACGTCGGGGCCGGGTGCCATCCACCTGTTGAACGGCCTGTACGACGCGAAGCTCGACCACGTGCCCGTGGTGGCGATCGTCGGCCAGACCGATCGCAGCGCGATGGGCGGCTCCTACCAGCAGGAGGTCGACCTGGCCTGCCTGTACAAGGACGTGGCGTCGGAGTTCTGCGAGGTGGTCACCGTCCCCGCCCAGCTGCCGAACGTGCTGGACCGGGCGATGCGGGTGGC
>NZ_MWIG01001233.1:0-702 GCF_002156145.1 Streptomyces sp. NRRL B-24572
GCCCGACCCCGCGCGCCCCTACCACGACGGGCCCCGTCCCGGGCCCGCCCGGCCTCGCGCGGGGTAGGGCGGGCGGGCCCGCTCCCCGTCGCGCACGGCGAGGCGCCGCAGCATCCCGCGCACCCGGTCGCTCGACTCGTCGGCGGCGTCGATGGCCTCGATGCACTGCCAGTAAAGGCCCTCCTCGTCGGTGGCGCAGGCCACGCCCACGAGCGCGATCCCCACCTCCCCGAGAAGCTCTCCGAGCTCGGTCAACGCCCCGCACGGGTCCGCGACTTCGGTCAGCTGGGCCGCGCGCGGTCCGCCCGCGCCCCAGGTCGGGTACTCCCCGATCTCGCTCAATCCCCGCGCCTCGCCCCGCAGCTCCATCGGTCCGCAGAGCGCGAGGTGACTCCCTATCGCCTGGGCGAGCGCCTGGGCCTGCCNNGTGCCGGCCGAGCGCGATGAGTCGCTCCGCTTCCATCAACGCCGCCCCCGTTCGTACGACTTACTGCCCACTCACTCCACTACCCAGAGTGAGGCCGCCTGAGCCTCGACACCAGAGGAATTCGGAAATCTGTGGACAGGAAGCCTGACGGGGAAAAGTCGATCACTCCGAAGAGTGACGATCTCCGTCCGTAGCCCCGTTCGTGCCTCCGTTCGCGCCTCCGCCCCCGCCCCCTCCGCCCCTCCTCCGTACGGGAAATCGGACCTCGTTCCGGT
>NZ_MWIG01001234.1:0-612 GCF_002156145.1 Streptomyces sp. NRRL B-24572
CTTCGCCCCCGCCGAGCCGCCGGAAGAGGCCCGACAGCTCGGCGGGGGCGAAGAGGTAACCGAGCATCAGCGCGTCGGCCTGCTTGGAGACCTGGTACCGGTTGACGGAGTCGCCCTCGGACTCCAGGATCCGGTCCAGCCGGCGGACGTCGCCGTAGCGGGCGCGGTAGCCGTCCCAGTCGAGTTCGGCCAGCTCCCCGTAGCCCTCGAACTGGCTGACGACGCCCCGGTGGAAGGGGACCAGCAGCCGCCGTGAGACGTCCTCCCAGCGCTCCGGCTCCGCGCGGTCCAGGCCCACCCGCTCGAACAGCTCACGGCGGCGCGGCTCGGGCAGGGTGCGGGCCATCTCCAGGGCCCGGTCGAGCACCCAGGCGGCGGTGACGTTGGTGTACGCGTTGTCGTCGATCCCGGGGCGGTCGGTGCCGGGATAGCCGTCGTGGTATTCGTCGGGCCCGACCACCCCGCGGATGCGGTACCGCCCGTGGTCCGGATCCATGACGGCGGTGTCCGCCCAGAAGCGGGCGATCTGCACCAGCATCTCCGCGCCCTTGGTGTACAGGAAGTCGGTGTCGCCGCTGGCCTGGCAGTACTGCCACACGTTGTACGCCACCG
>NZ_MWIG01001235.1:0-718 GCF_002156145.1 Streptomyces sp. NRRL B-24572
CCCCGTAGACAGCCCGCACCCCGCACGCCCGACCGGCTTCCCCCGGCGCGGGCTTTTTCATGCCTGGAGGACACCAGATGGCCACTCCCCTCACCGCGGACCGGTTCGTCGCCGCGCTCCGCGCCGAAGGCGTCACCGTCGTCGAGCACCCCGGCTGGCGCACCCACAACCGCAACCACGTCGGCGCCTGGGGCCCCGTCACCGGCGTGATCATCCACCACACCGTCTCCGCCGGCACCGCCAACACCGTCGAGATGTGCTTCAACGGATACGAAGGGCTGCCCGGCCCGCTCTGCCACGGCGTCATCGCCAAGGACGGCAGCGTCCACCTCGTCGGCAACGGCCGCGCCAACCACGCCGGAGGCGGCGACCCGTCCGTCCTCCAGGCCGTGATCACCGAGACGTACGGAGACCGGCCGCCCACCCCCCGCGAGCACCAGGGCAGCTCCGGCGCCGTCGACGGCAACTCCCGCTTCTACGGCTTCGAGTGCGTCAACCTCGGCGACGGCACCGACCCCTGGCCGCCCGCCCAGCTCGACGCCATCGAACGGGTCTCCGCCGCCCTGTGCCGGGCCCACGGCTGGGGCGCCCGTTCCGTCATCGGCCACAAGGAGTGGTCGGACTGGAAGGACGACCCCCGCGGCTTCGCCATGCCCACCATGCGCGACCGGGTGCAGAAACGGCCCGGCGCGGCCCCCGCGCTGTCTCCTATACACAT
>NZ_MWIG01001236.1:0-860 GCF_002156145.1 Streptomyces sp. NRRL B-24572
GCGCACGGCGGTCGGGAACCGCCACGGCACCGCGCCGTACACGAGGCCGCCGACCGCGCTGCCCGCCGACAGGGCCGCCATGGCCCACGGCACCGCCCCGGGGCGGTGGTGTCCGTCGGCGAACGCGATCACAAGCAGCTCCACGGCGCCCAGACACATGCCGACCCCGGCCGCCACGACCGCCGCCCTGAGCAGTCCGGGAGCGGGCGCGTCCCGCCGGACCGCCGCCCGCTCCCGGACTGCTCAGGGCGGCGGTCGTGGCGGCCGGGGTCGGCATGTGTCTGGGCGCCGTGGAGCTGCTTGTGATCGCGTTCGCCGACGGACACCACCGCCCCGGGGCGGTGCCGTGGGCCATGGCGGCCCTGTCGGCGGGCAGCGCGGTCGGCGGCCTCGTGTACGGCGCGGTGCCGTGGCGGGTCCCGACCTCCGTGCGCCTGTCGGTACTGGCGCTCTGCCTCGGTGCGGTCCTGGCGGCAACGGGGCTCTCCCCGCATCCGTACGCGCTGATCGGGTGGGTGGCGCTCGGCGGTCTCTTCACGGCGCCGGCGATCACGAGCGCCTATCTGCTGGCCGACGAGTCCGTCGGGGCGGGGCGGCGCACCCGGGCCGGGGCCTGGGTCAACACCGCGTTCAACGCCGGTACGACGGTGGCGACGGCCGGTGCGGGTCTCCTGGTGGGCCGGCTGCCGCTGTCGGTGTGCTTCGCGGTGGCGGCGCTTCCGGTGGTTCTGGCGGCGGTCGGGACGCTGGTCACGGCCGGGGTGCGACCGCGCCCCGGGTCAGCCGGCCGGGTCGAGCCGGTGCAGTGACCGCACGGCCTCCGCGCCGAGGCGGGGGTGCGGAAGGGCCGCCTCCAGGGC
>NZ_MWIG01001237.1:0-683 GCF_002156145.1 Streptomyces sp. NRRL B-24572
GCTGATCACCGCCGAGGTCGGCACGCCGCTGGCGATCTCCCAGCGGATTCAGGCCGAGCTGCCCATTGCGAGCTTCCGCGCGGCGGCCGATCTGGTCGGCGAGGTCGAGTGGTCAGCCGAGCTGGGGAACTCCTTGGTGCTCAAGGAACCTCTCGGCGTGGTCGGCGCGATCACGCCGTGGAACTACCCGTTGCACCAGGTCGCCGCCAAGGTCTCGGCCGCGCTCGCGGCGGGCTGCACGGTGGTGGTCAAGCCCAGCGAGCTGGCGCCGTTCAGCGCGTTGCTGCTGGCCGAGGTCGCCGACGAGGTAGGGCTGCCGCCCGGCGTGCTCAACGTGGTGCCGGGCGACGGGATCACCGGAGAAGCGCTGGTCGCGCACGAACTGGTCGACGTCGTCTCGTTCACCGGCTCCCCCGCGACCGGCAGGCGCATCGGCGAACTCGCCGCCCGCGCGCCGAAACCGGTCCTGCTGGAGCTGGGCGGCAAGTCGGCCAGCGTGCTGTTGGACGGGCTCTCCGAGGAGACCGAGCAGGCCGCGCTCGCCGACGCGGTGAAGAGCTGCCTGCTCAACTCCGGCCAGACCTGCACCGCGCTGACCAGGCTCGTCGTGCCCCGGGACCGGCTGGACGCGGCGCTGAGCACGGTCGGCGACCTCATGGACCAGTACCCGGCTGGCGATCCCA
>NZ_MWIG01001238.1:0-510 GCF_002156145.1 Streptomyces sp. NRRL B-24572
CCTGTGAGGCCACCACCGCGTCGACAGCACCGTCGGCGGCGGACAGGCACTCGGCGGGGCCGCCGATGACCTCGATCAAGACTGGTGTCTGGGTGGCAGTGGTGCGGGCAAGACCACGAAGACGCGGTTCGGGCTCCACGGCCACGACACGGGTGACGGTGGCGGGACAGAGGCCGAAGTCGAGGCCGTTGCCCGCTCCGATTTCCAGCACGGTTCCGGTGAGCCCGGCCAGCAGCGCCCGCCGGTGCTCGGCCATGCCTCCGCGCTCCATCGCCGCGACCACCGCGCTCCTGAGAGCCCCTGCTCCGTAACGACTTCTCGACGACCACCGGATCAGGACCGGTGCGCCCGGGCCGATCTGGTGGATCAATTCGAGCATGGGTTCACCTGCGTGCGATGATCCCGTCAGACGCAGCCAGCACAATGCAACCGAAGCGTTCCGCAACCACGACTCAGGGAATGCCTTGGTGCTGTCGGCGATTACTCGGTGAGGACCTCCGCGGCGTCCAC
>NZ_MWIG01001239.1:0-750 GCF_002156145.1 Streptomyces sp. NRRL B-24572
GCCGCAGTCCTTCAGCGTCAGCCCGGAGACCCGGGAGTCCGGCCAGGTGTAGGCGCCGACAGCCCACTGGGTGAGGCTGTCGCAGTACAGATCCCGGATGACGATGCCGGTGTGTGGCTTGTCGGGGCTCGCCGAGTGCGAGCCGACCGCGCGCGGCCAGCTGGTGGTGCCTGCCGTACCGGACGGACCGACGTGGCAGCCCTCCACGACGATGTCGATACAGGGGGTGTCGTCGTAGGGCCCGAAGCCTCCGAAGTACGCCGAGCCCTTGGCGAGGTCGGGCTGGATGAACTCGCTGAAGTCGCGGCCGCCGGGGTCGAGGTAGCCCAGGCCGCGCACGTTCGTGAGGCGGGCGGTCTTCACCGCGCTCAGCTCGATGCCGTGATAGCCGCACACGTCCTTGACCAGGGTGTTGCGGATGAGGACGTTCTCGGCGTGGCCGATGCTGATGCACATGGCCGAGGTGGGGTAGGCGTCCGCGCGGGCGTCCCAGACACCGCCCTCGATGATGATGTTGCCGTGGCCGGTGTACCCGCCGAACGTCTGGCTGGCGTCGCCGTTGAGGAGCATCGTTCCGGTGCCCGCGCGGCGGATGATCGCCCCGTCGCACAGGGTCAGGCGCGTGTTCCGGTAGATCCGCAGCGGCAGAGAGGACACGTCGTAGGTGCCCGCGGGCACGATGACGTGCCCGGCGCCTGCGGTGCCGGCGGCGGCGAGCGCGGCCTGGACGGCGGCGCCGGTCGTCGCGGA
>NZ_MWIG01000124.1:0-6797 GCF_002156145.1 Streptomyces sp. NRRL B-24572
ACCGAGACCAGAGCCTGGCCGCCGACAGCGGGGTCCTCCGGGGCAGCGATCCCGCGAAACGCCTCAGCGTCGACCTCACCGGCACGAACGACCTGCGGCTGGTGGTCACCGACGCCGGCGACGGCAAGAACTACGACCACGCGGACTGGGCCGCCCCCATCCTCACCTGCGCCTGATCGCGACGGCCCGACCGCGGCACGGGGCGCGCCTTCCCCGCCCGCGGTCGAGCCTCCGCCGGGCGGTGAGGGCGGTGCGTGGACGACAGGGCCACGCACGCTCAAGGCGGATCACGGCGGGTTTCCGACGTTCGGGACGGTCCGGCCGATGGAGAGGAGCCACCGCGGTGGCGATGGGCGGCGCGCTCCTCGCCGGCTGCGCGGGCGGTTCCGACGGTGAGGACAAGCCGTCGCCGACGGAGGCCGCGCCACACACAGTGCGCCGAATCGGCTACAACGTGCCGGAGGTCACCGATCTCGTCCTGGACGCGCCGACCCTCGCCCGGATCTTCGACGCGCGGATCACCCGCTGGAACGACCCGTCGATCCAGCGCCTCAACCCCGATGCGACGCCGCCGGACATCCCCGATCCCGCTGCACCGCGCGGACGACTCCGGCACCACCCAGAACCTCAACGCCTACCTCAAGGGCGCGGCCCGGAAGCCCTGGCCGTACCCGGCGGACAAGAAATGGCAGGCCCAGGGCGGCCAGTCGGCCAGCGGCTCGGACGCCATCTCCCAGACGGTGACACAGACCGACGGCGCGATCGGCTACTTCGAGCTGTCCTTCGCCGTGCAACGAAGGATCGGGACGGTCCGCATCGCCACGGGCGCGGCCGAGCCGGTCGCGTACCACTACGCACCGCTGCCCGCGTCTGTGGCGACCGAGGTCCGCAAGGTCGTCGGCACGCTGTCCTGACCCGGCCCAGCCGACGGCGGCGGGGAGGACACAGCTGGTTCGTACGGCGACGGCGTCGGCCGATCACCCCGAGGAGAGTGAGAACGGCAAGACGCCTGGGGTGTTCGGAGCGCCGTTCATCACCGAAGGCACGCGCCCCGGTGGCGCCGGGCGGCGGCGCCCGGCATGAGCCCGTCCCGCTCGCCACGGGCGTCGTGCAGCCCGGCGGATGCGTACATCCCCACGTGGGCGGGCGGCCTCGAAGGCGCCGCGGCAGGGGACCGCGTCGGGGTTGCCGTCCGGCTTCGACGACGGCGGAAACGGCCACGACTCGGCCAAGCCGCAGGCGGCTGGTCCGGGCATGGCAGGGATCTTGGTCGACACGGAGCGGGCCCCTGAGCGATTGCCCGCGGCGGCGATGGCGACACACGAACGCGGGAGTGCGGTTCCATCCGCTTCCGGTGGACCCCCGCGCCGAACTGCACCCCGCGCAGGGCCGGCGGCTGCATCAGGCGAGGACCGGTGCGGGAAAGCACGTACGGCCGGCGTCGATGACCCGGGGATCGGTCGACGAGATGACGGCGACCCTGGTGGAGGTGGCGAGGGAAGCGAGGCCCCGCTGGTCGGCGGGGCGCCGGGGCCGATCGGGTACGCCATCGCCGAGGGCCTGTCGGTGCCGACCATCGGGCTGCACCTCCAGCCGCCGCACCCGACGCGGGAGTTCTTCGCCCCCGTCCTGGGGACACGGTCCCTGGGCACGGTGGGAACCGGCTGAGCGGACGGGCCGTCATGACGTCGGTGGAGCTGATGTTCTCCGATGCCGTACGGTCACTGCGGCGACACGGGCTCGTGACGGCGGGCCGGTACCGAGGGCTGCGGGGATGGCCCGTGCTGCACGACTACAGCGAGCTCGTCGTCCCCCGCCCCCAGGACTGGCCGACCGGGCCGGAGGTGTCGGGGCACTGGTGGCCGCACGAGACCGGGCAACCGTCCCGGGAGCTGGAGGACTTCCTCGCCGCGGGGCCCCGACCGGTCTCCGTCGGTCTGGGCAGCGCCACCGTTCCCGAACCCGAGCGGGTGAGCCGCGAGATGGTCACCGCGCTGCGCGCGGCGAACGTGCGCGGGATCGTCCAGCGGCGCTGGGCGGGACCGGACGCTCGGGGCGACGACACCCTGACCGTCGACGAGGTGCCGCATTCCCTTCTTTCCCGCGGACGGCCGCCGCCGTCCACCACGCGGGAGCGGGCACGACCGGCGCCGTCCCGCGGGCCGGGGCGCCCGACGTTCCGGTGCCGGTCCAGTTCGACGCGGCGTTCTGGGCGTCCCGGCTGACTGCTCTGGGCACCGCTCCCGGGATGATCCCACTGCGTCGTCCCACCTCCGGGACCCTGGCCGAGGCTCTGCGCCGGGCGATGGCGGACGACTCCCACCGCGCGCGTGCCCACGCGCCGGCCGACCGCCTGGCCGTGGAGGAGGAGGTCGCGCCGGTACTCTCCGCACTCGCCCGGTCGGCGCGCCGACCCCTCACCCGCCACCGCGTGATCCACAAGTTCAGTGAGCCGATGGCCGCGCTGTCACCATTCGGCCAAGGCCCCGTCCTGCCGGCGCCAGATCGGGTTGCGCCAGCGATGGCCCGTCGCGGCGGCGTGCTCGACGGCCTTCTCGTCGACTTCGATGCCGAGGCCGGGTTCCGTGAGCAGGCCCACGTGTCCGTCCTCGTACCGGAAGACCGAGGGGTCGACGAGGTAGTCGAGCAGGTCGGAGCCGGTGTTGTAGTGGATGCCGAGGCTCTGCTCCTGGATCAGCAGGTTGGGGGAGGCGAAGCCGACCTGGAGGCAGGAGGCGAGCGCGATCGGTCCCAGCGGGCAGTGCGGGGCGAGGGAGACGTCGTACGCCTCGGCCATCGCGGCGATCCTGCGGACCTCCGAGATGCCGCCGGCGTGCGAGAGGTCGGGCTGGGCGACGGCTATGCCCGAGCCGAGGACCTTCTTGAAGTCCCAGCGGGAATAGAGGCGTTCGCCGGTCGCGATGGGGATGCTGGTGGAGCGGACGATGTCGCCGATGTGCTCGCTCAGTTCCGGTACGAGCGGTTCCTCGACGAAGAACGGCAGGTACGGCTCAAGGAGCGGCAGGACCCGGCGGGCCATGGGGATGGTGAGGCGGCCGTGGAAGTCCACGGCGATGTCGAACTCGTCGCCGACGGCCTCGCGGAGGGAGGCGACGCGGTCGACGATCCCCTGCACGGCCTTGGGCGTGTCGATGAACTCCAGCTGGGGCGAGGCGTTCATCTTGATCGCGGTGAAGCCTTCGGCCTTGCGGGCCAGGGCCTGCTCGACAACCTCGTCGGGGCGGTCGCCGCCGATCCAGCTGTACACCCGGGCGCGGTCGCGGACGTTGCCGCCCAACAGCTGCCACACCGGGACGCCGAGCGCCTTGCCCTTGATGTCCCACAGCGCCTGGTCGATTCCGGCGACGGCGCTGGAGAGGACGGGGCCGCCGCGGTAGAAGCCGCCCTTGGTGAGGACCTGCCAGTGGTCCTCGATGCGCATCGGGTCCTGGCCGACGAGGTAGTCGCTCAGCTCGTCGACGGCGGCGGCGACCGTGTGCGCCCGACCTTCGATGACCGGTTCGCCCCAGCCGGTGACGCCCTCGTCGGTCTCGACCTTCAGGAAGCACCAGCGGGGGGCGACGAGGTAGGTGCGCAGGGCGGTGATCTTCACTTGGACTCCTTCTTCACGGACCAGCCGCCGTCGACGACGAGTTCCGTACCGGTGATGTACGAGGCGTCGGCGGACGCCAGGAAGGCGACCGCGGAGGCCACTTCGTCCGCCGCCCCGAGCCTGTCGAGCGCGGTGGCGCGGGCGGTCATCCGCTGGTCCTCCTCGCTCACCCCGTCCCAGACGTCGGTGAGGATGGGGCCGGGCAGGACGGAGTTGAACCGGACATCGGGCCCGTACTCGACGGCCAGCTGGCGGATCAGCGCGCAGGTGCCGCCCTTCGCGGCCGCGTAGGCGGGGTTGCCGGGCAGGCCGAAGTTGGCGTGCACGCTGGAGGTCGCGACGAAGCAGCCCTTCGTGGACCGCAGGTCGTCCAGAAAAGTACGGGCGGCGAGGTAGAGGGCCTTGAGGTTGACCGAGATCTCCCGGTCCCAGGCGTCTGCGGTCAGTTCGTGGGCCGCGCCGGGGAGGTGGATGAAGGCGTTGTTGTGCACGACGTCGGCCGGGCCCGCGATCTCGTGCGTCCGGTCCCGCAGCCGCTCCCAGTGCTCCGGGGAGGAGACGTCGCAGTGGACGTAGGCGGCGCGCGCGCCACCGGCGACGATGCGCTCGACGACGGCCTGCCCGGCCGCGTCGGCGATGTCGGCGAGGATGACGGTGGCGCCTTCGGAGGCCAGCCTCAGCGCGGTGGCCGCGCCGATGCCGCCGGCGGCGCCTGTGACCACCGCGGTCTTTCCTGAGAAGCGTTGCATGAGGGTGATTCCTGTCGTTTCGGATCGAGTCCGGGAGGGGGCGATGCCCGCTCGCTCTCCTGGTGAGGGATCAGCGGATGACGTCGTCGCCGGCGAGCAGGGACAGTTCCTCCCGGCGGGGGAGGCCCTCCCAATCGCCCTGGACGGACACGGCGAACGAGCCGCAGGTCGCCGCGGTGAGCAGCCGTTCGGCCGGTGACGCGCCGTCGAGGTACGCCGCCAGGTATCCGGCGACGAAGGCGTCGCCCGCGCCGATCGGGTCGACGACCGTGACCGGCACGGGTGGCTGGGCCAGGACCGCTCCGTCGATCGCCGCCAGCGCGCCCTCGGCGCCGAGCTTGACGACGGCCTGCTGCGGACCGAGTGCCGTCAGCGCCTGCGCCGTCTCCTCCGGGGGTGCCTCGTCGACGAGGAGCCGCGCCTCCTCGGGCCCGGCGAAGACGAGGTCGGCCTGCCGGACGAGGAAGCCCAGTTCGTCGGCCGCGTCGTCCCTGGACCACAGCAGCGCGCGGTAGTTGACGTCGAGGGAGACGACGACTCCGGCCCGACGGGCGATGTCGACGGCGCGGCGTACGGCGTCCCGGGCGGTACGGCCGAGAGCGGGGGTGATGCCGGTGATGTGCAGCAACCGTGCCGAAGAGACCAGTCGTTCGTCGATGTCTCCGGGCGCGAGACGGGAGCCGGCGAGGCCGCGGCGGTAGTAGGCGGAGCGGGTGCGGTCGGCCGTGCGGCGTTCGCGGAGCATCAGTCCGGTGGGGAGGTCCGGTTCGACGTGGACGTGGGACACGTCGACACCTTCCGCCCGCAGTCCGTGGACGATCATCGTGCCGGCGGCGTCCGCGCCGACCCGGCCGATCCACGAGGCGGAGTGGCCGAGACGGCTGACCCCGATGGCGACGGTCGCCTCGGCTCCGGCGAAGGACAGGTTGGCGGGTTTCCCGGGCGCGAGGGGTCCGGGGGTGCTCGCCGCCACCACGGCCATCGACTCGCCCAGGGTCACCAGGGCGGTCATCCGCGTGCTCCCGTCACGAGACCGACGAGCCGGGCCGTACGGTCGGCGAGGGCGGACAGATCGCCGCTCTCGCAGGCGTCGCCGACGAGGGGGCTGCCCATGCCGAGCGCGGTGGCACCCGCCTGGAGGTAGCCGGGAGCGTCGTCGAGGTCGATGCCTCCGGTGGGCACGAGCGGTACGCCGGGGAGCGGCGCGCGGACGGCACGGAGGTACTCCGGGCCTCCGACGGCGGCGGGAAACAGTTTCACCATGGAGGCGCCGGCATGCCACGCCGTCAGGATCTCCGTCGGGGTGAGGGCGCCGGGCAGCACCGGGACTCCGAGCCGGCGGGCTTCGGCGATCACCTCGGGCTGGGTGGCCGGGGTGACGAGGTACTCGGCGCCCGCGGCCACCGCCGCCTCGGCCTCGCGGGGGGTGGTGACCGTGCCGGCGCCGAGCGTGAGGCCGTCGGGCAGGTCCTGGGTGTACTCGCGCAGGGCGGCGAGGACCCCGGGGGTGGTGAGCGTGAACTCGATCGCGCGGATGCCGCCCTGGCGCAGGGTGTCGGCGACTTCGGGGAACCGGTCGGCGGAACTTGAGCGCAGGATCGCCACGACGGGCATGGCGGCGAGCGCGGCGGAGAGGGTGGTGGTCATGTCGTCTCCTGGGGGACGAGATCGTCGAACGGCACGGCCGGAAGTCCGGCGATGCCCGGACGGCAGACGAACAGCCGCCCGGCGTGGCGTTCTTCGTTCAGCTGTTGCTGGGTCAGTTCTTCGGTCGCCGTCGTGATCACGAGGGTGTCGAGGGCGGGGCCGGCGAAGGCGACGCTGGACACGTGCGAGGTGCCGACGTGCACGACGGTGTGGCAGGTGCCGTCGGGTGCGAAGGCACGGACCTGGCCCGCTCCCCAGACCGCGACCCACACGTTGCCGTCACGGTCGACGGTCAGGCCGTCCGGGAAGCCGCCTTCGATCGAGGCGAAGGGCCGACGACCGCTGGGAGTGCCGGTGGCGAGGTCGTAGTCGAACACGTCGACACGGCCGGTCGGGCTGTCGGCGTAGTACATCAGGGAGCCGTCGGGGCTCCAGCCGAGACCGTTGGAGATGGTCACGGAGTCGAGCAGCACCCGCAGGCCGTCCGGACCGAGCTGGTACAGGGAGCCTGCCCCCTCGGTCGCGTCGTAGGCCATGGTGCCGGCGAGGAGACGCCCGTGGGGGTCGCACGCGGCGTCGTTGAACCGTCGCCTTATGCCGTCCTGGGGAAGGGAAAGGGAGGTGATCTCTTCGGATCGGCCACCGTTGTCGATCCTCATGACGGACGTGGACATCGGGGCGATCAGCGCGCCGCTGCGGCTCGGCAGGACGGCGCCGACCGGGCCGCCGGGGGTAAGCGTGACGCGAGGCAGTACGTCGGGCAGACCGGTGCCGTCCGCGGACGGCAC
>NZ_MWIG01001240.1:0-640 GCF_002156145.1 Streptomyces sp. NRRL B-24572
CCCTCGAAGAGCACGAATCGACCGGGGTTCTCCGACTGCGCCGAACGGATGAGGCCCCACACGGCGGCCGTGGCGAGGTTCGCCTCCTCGACGTGGATCACCAGCGTCAAGTCCTCAGCCAGCTGCTTCTGCGCGGCCGCGAGAACCTCGTGGGTCAGCCGATAGGTCTCGCCGATCACATCGTCCTTTGTGGACTCCAGAGTCAGCACCTCGTACCCCGAGGCGCTGCCCGAAGACTCAACTGGAACCCAGTCCACCTGGAACAGCGCGTCGCTGTCGGAGCGCAGCTGGTCGGCGGAGACCGTGCGCACCGCGATCGACTCAACGGTGATCACCGGGTTCCCGCCGCCGTCCACGCCGACGAGTCGCGCGGCGTCCGGGCCGGTCGGCGTGAGCTTGACGCGCAACGTGCTCGCCCCGGTGGCGTGCAGCGTCACACCCGACCACGCGAACGGCAACGCGGTACCAGCCGGGTTGTCGTCCCGCAGGAACATCCCGTGCAGTGCGGAGTCCAACAGCGCCGGGTGGATGCCGAACGAGCCGGTGTCGGTGTCGGCGGGCAGCGCCAGCTCGGTGTACACGTCGTCGCCGTGCTTCCACGCGGACTGAATCCCCTGGAACAGCGGCCCGTACCCGAAGC
>NZ_MWIG01001241.1:0-797 GCF_002156145.1 Streptomyces sp. NRRL B-24572
GTCGGCGGGTGGTCTCACTCGCCGACCTCGGGTCGTCAGGAAGCGGCCGTGAGGCGACACATCGGCGGCGATGTGCCGCGTGTGGGCATGAACAGCGCGGCCGTACATTCCCCTGAATTGATCCGCGCGCCGGACAGTGGAGCAAGAGCTCCCATCGCCACTTCTCGCCCCGTAGAGTGCACCCCGAGGATACTTTTGGGGGTGTCATGAATACTGACGAAGTGTTTCCATTGACATGGGGGCAACAGGGGGCATGGTGGGCCCAGCAGAGGACGGATCCCCCTTCCTGGCTGCTTTTGTCGGAGGCTATATCCGTGCCTGAAGGCACATCGGCTGCCGATGTGGCGCGGGCTCTGGAAGTCATGCTCACCCGGCACGAAGTCCTGCGCACCACGTTCCGTATCGGAGCTGATGGCGAGCCGGAGCAGATAGTGCACCGGCGTACGGACCTTGCTGTTCCGGCGGTCGCCGACGAATCCGAGGCGTGGGAAAGGCTCGCGTCGGCGGCGTTCGACCTGGAACGCGAATTTCCCATTCGCGCAGCACTCACCGTTTCATCCGGGAAGCCCTCGAAGCTCTGCCTCCTGCTGCATCATGTGGCCGTCGACGAACTGGGAAAGGTCGCCTTTTCACGACATCTCCGTACCATTCTCGAAAATATCGTCTGCCGGGCTGGAGCAGGAGACGAGCCGGCCGGTGCGGCGCCGAGCCCACGGGATCACGCGAGGACCGAGACCTCCGAGTCCGTCCGGAAGATGCATGAGGACGCGCTGAGTCACTTGCGTCAGGCGCATCAT
>NZ_MWIG01001242.1:0-528 GCF_002156145.1 Streptomyces sp. NRRL B-24572
ACATCGGCCTCGGAGGCGTGCGGGACACGGCCGATGACCTGCTCGGTGTGCGGGGAGATCACCTCGATGACCCCCTCGCCGAGGGGATCGGTCAACTCCCCGCCGATGAACAGCCTTCCGTGCTCCACAAGCTCGGTCATGACCGCTGCCTCCCGAGGAGATGGAATTGCTCGTTGAAGTTCCGACGATGTTCCTGACGGTGCTTCAGAACTGATACCAGTTCTAGTTATACTTGGCCAGACTTGAGGCCGAACCGGCCCCCACCAGCAGCTTTGCCACTGGTGGGGGCCGGTTCGGCCTCAAGTCTGGCCAAGTATAACTAGAACTGGTATCAGTTCTGAAGCACCGTCAGGAACATCGTCGGAACTTCAACGAGCAATTCCATCTCCTCGGGAGGCAGCGGTCATGACCGAGCTTGTGGAGCACGGAAGGCTGTTCATCGGCGGGGAGTTGACCGATCCCCTCGGCGAGGGGGTCATCGAGGTGATCTCCCCGCACACCGAGCAGGTCATCGGCCGTGTCCCGCAC
>NZ_MWIG01001243.1:0-546 GCF_002156145.1 Streptomyces sp. NRRL B-24572
TCCATCCGACGGCGGCGCCGGCGAGCGGGCTGGCTACTGGTGCTGACCGTCGTGCTCCTGGCCGGCATCCTCGCCGTCAACGCGTGGGCCTCGCCGACCGCGCCACGGCAGCCGCCTGCGGACCCGCCGCTGCCTCCTCCGACCGCGCTGCCCATGCCCACGCCGTGTAGCTTCCCCGGCCAGCTCGGCTGCACCTCGCCGACGCCGACCACAACGCCGAGCAAGCCGTGCACGGGCGAGGACTGCATCCCGCAGCCAACTCCGCCGGCGCCGAGCACGAACCCGCAGCAGCCGGGCACCGGCAGCGGCGACGGCGACTCGGACTGCGGCATCACCGACGCCGGCGCACGCATCACCGAGGCCGTCAACTCGGCGTTCCGCAGTGTCGTCGACGACGCGCTGGATCCGATCCTCGAGCTGATCGGCCACACCGCGCTGTCCACGCCGACGATCAGCGACCTGCCCGGCATCGGCGAGCTCTGGAACAGCTCCTGGGAGATCGTGGTCGCCGCCTACGGGCTGCTCATCCTGCTCGGCGGCATCCTG
>NZ_MWIG01000125.1:0-25192 GCF_002156145.1 Streptomyces sp. NRRL B-24572
GCCGAGGCGCACGCGCTCGCCGGACAGACGCACAGCGCGCGGGAGGCGCTCGCGCGGGCCGAGCGGGAGTACGAGGAGCGGGTCGGCGCGCAGCGGGAGGCCGAACGGCGGGTCGCCGCGCGGACCTCGCGCCGGGAGGCCCTGGAGCGGGAGCAGTCCACGCTCGACGAGGAACTCGCCCGGGGGCGCGGCGCGTTCGCCAGCGTGACCGAACACGCCACCCTCCTGGAGCGGCGCGTCGCCCTCCTGGTCGATGCCGCCGAAACCGTACGCACCGCCGAACTCGCCGCCCAGCGCCTCAAGGAGGCCGACGACCGGCTCGCCGACGCCGCCTACCGGGCGGGCTTCGCCACCCCGACCGAGGCCGCCGCCGCCCTCCTCGGCGAGGCCGAACGACGCGACCTCCAGCGGCGCGTGGACGCCTGGCAGGCCGAGGCCGCCGCCGTCGCGGACCGGCTCGCAGAGCCCGGCACGGCCGAGGCCGCCGCCCTGCCGCCCGCCGACCCAGCCGCCGCCGAGACCGCCCACGCGGCGGCGCAGCGCGCGCTCCGCGAGGCCGACTCCGCCCTGGCCGCCGCCCGCGAGCGGGCCGCCGGACTCGCCGGACTCTCCCGGCAGGCCGTCACCGAGGTCCGCCGCCTGGGGCCGCTGCGCGAGGAGTACGACCGGGTGGCACGCCTCGCCGCCCTCACCGCCGGCACCTCCGCGGAGAACGAGCGCCGGATGCGCCTGGAGTCGTACGTGCTCGCCGCCCGGCTCGAACAGGTCGCGGCGGCCGCGAGCGCCCGCCTCCAGCGCATGTCGTCGGGCCGCTACACCCTCGTCCACTCCGACGCGCGCTCCGGCGGCAGGCGGGCCGGCCTCGGACTGCACGTCGTCGACGCCTGGACCGGCAACGAGCGCGACACGGCCACGCTCTCCGGCGGCGAGACCTTCTTCGCCTCGCTCGCGCTCGCCCTCGGCCTCGCCGACGTCGTCACCGACGAGGCCGGCGGGGTCCGGCTCGACACCCTCTTCATCGACGAGGGCTTCGGAAGCCTCGACGAGCAGACCCTCGACGAGGTCCTCGACGTCCTCGACTCGCTGCGCGAACGGGACCGCAGCGTCGGCATCGTCAGCCACGTCGGCGACCTCCGCCGCCGGATCCCGGCCCAGCTGGAGGTCGTCAAGGCACGACAGGGCTCGGCGGTCCGGCTGCGCACCGGAGGGGACGCGCTTTCCGGTTGAGGCGACGCGCTGACGCGCTCAGCGGCCGAGGCGACGCGCTCAGCGGCTGAGGGAACGCCTCGGCAGGGGCGAGGAGTAGACGATGCTGGTGGTCACGGCCCCGAGCGTGGCGATCTTCCCCGTGATCCCCTCCAGGTGCTTCATGGAGCGGGCGGCGACCTTGAGGACGAAGCAGTCGTCGCCGGTCACGTGGTGGGCTTCGAGGACCTCGGGCGTGGTGTCGATCAGGTCGTGGAACGGCTTGTAGTTGCCGTGCGGGTAGCGAAGCCGTACGAACGCGAGGATGGGCAGGCCGAGCCGGTCCTGGTCGACGATCGCCGTGTACCCGGTGATCACCCCGGCGTCCTCCAGGCGCCGTACCCGCTCGGTCACCGCGGACGGCGACATCGACACCGCGCGGGCGAGCTCGGCGAAGCTGGCGCGCCCCTCGGACTGGAGGGCTTCGAGGATCCGCCAGTCGGTGGCGTCCGGAGTGTATTCACTGCTCATGAGGGAGAGCGTGCAGGGGAATCCCCGGTCGATCAAGTGAGCGACCGGGGATTCCCGCCATCGGAGACGCTCAGAGCCGGGAGATCTCGTCCACCAGGTCGTCCAGACCCAGCGGACCCAGGGAGAGCGCCGCCATGTGCCAGGCCTTCGCGTCGAAGGCCTCGCCGTGCGCGGCCCGCGCGTTGGCGCGGCCGAGCAGCCAGGCGCGCTCGCCCAGCTTGTAGCCGATGGCCTGGCCCGGCATCGACAGGTAGCGGGTCATCTCGCTCTCCACGAACGACGGCGGGCGGCTGCTGTGCAGCTGGAAGAACTCCTGGGCGAGCTCCGGGGTCCACCGCTCGCCCGGGTGGAAGGGCGACTCCGCGGGGATCTCGAGACCGAGGTGCATGCCGATGTCCACGATCACCCGGCACGCGCGCATCATCTGGCCGTCGAGGTAGCCGAGGCGCCGCTCCGCGTCGGGCAGGAAGCCGAGTTCGTCCATGAGGCGCTCCGCGTACAGCGCCCAGCCCTCCGAGTTCGCGCTGACCTTGCCGATGGTCGCCTGGTAGCGGGAGAGCCGGTCGGCGACGTGCACCCACTGCGCGAGCTGGAGGTGGTGGCCGGGCACGCCCTCGTGGTACCAGGTCGACACCAGGTCGTACACCGGGAAGCGGGTCGTGCCGTCCACCGGCAGCCAGGTGCGGCCGGGGCGCGAGAAGTCCTCGGACGGGCCGGTGTAGTACGGGGCCGCGGCGCCGCCCGGCGGGGCGATCCGGGACTCCACCCGCCGTACCCGCTCGGCGAGTTCGAAGTGGGTGCCGTCGAGCGCCTCGATGGCCTCGTCCATGAGCTCCTGGAGCCAGACCCGGACCTCCTCGACGCCCTCGATGTGGGTGCCGTGCTCGTCGAGGTGGGCGAGCGCCTCCCAGGGGCCCGCGCCCGGAAGGATCCGCTCGGCCTCGGTCCGCATCTCGCCGAGGAGCCGGTGGTACTCGGCCCAGCCGTACGCGTACGCCTGGTCGAGGTCCAGGTCGGTGCCGTTGAAGAAGCGGGTCCAGCGCTGGTAGCGCTCACGGCCGACCGTGTTCGGGGCGTCGGCGACGGCAGGGGCGTACACGTCCCGCATCCAGTCCCGCAGGGCCGCGACGGCCGCGGTGGCGCCCCCGGCCGCCGCCGCGAGCTCGTCCTTGAGCTTTGCGGGCAGGGTGTCGGGGCCGGCGGCGGCGAACTCCTCGAACCAGCCCGGCTTCCCGCCGTCGCCGCCCGCCCACTCGGTGAGCTGCCCGACGAAGGTGGCGGTGGGACGCGGCCCGCCGAAGAGCTTGCGCTCCAGGCCCAGCGCGAGCGAGGTGCGGTAACCGTCGAGCGCGGCCGGGACCGCGCGCAGCCGGGCGGCGACCGCCGTCCAGTCCTCCTCGGTCTCCGTCGGCATCACGGTGAAGACCATGCGGACGCTGTGCGCGGGCGAGCGCATGTTGCTGACCATGCAGAGGCTCTCCTCGGCCTCGTACACGGCGAGTTCCGCCGTCAGCCGCTCCCGCAGCAGCCGGGCGCAGCGCCGCTCGGCGTCGGCGTCCGCGCCCGGGGTCCGCTCGGCGTCGTCGAGCCGGGCGAGGGTGCGGCGGGCGAGTTCGGCCACCGTCCGCTGCCAGGCGGGCGAGAAGTCCGGCAGCCGTCCGGCGCTCTCCTTGACTCCCAGGAACGTACCGGTGATCGGGTCGAGGGCGATGAGTGCGTCGACGTAGTCGTCGGCGACCTGGCGGGGCAGCGGGCTGCTGGAAGTGTCTGGCATGGGGGTCATCCTGACGCCTCCGGAGGGCCCGCGTCACCCTCGTCCGGCCTCAGTCGGCTGACAAGGAAGGGCCGGGGGAGGGCGGCAGGAGGGGGCCGCACTCCCACTGCTGGAAGATCAGCCGGGTCTCGACGCGGGCCACCTCGCGGCGCGAGGTGAACTCGTCGAGGACGAGACGTTGCAGGTCGGCGGGGTCGGCGACGGCCACGTGCACCAGGTAGTCGTCGGGGCCCGTGAGGTGGAACAGCGCCCGGGACTCGGGGAGGGCCCGGATCCGGTCGACGAACGGACCGATCAGTTCGCGCCTGTGGGGGCGGACCTGGACGAGAAGCAGCGCTTCGAGCCCACGTCCGAGTTTGGCCGGATCCAGTCGTAGTCGGTGCCCGAGGATCACGCCCGTGCGGCGCAGCCGGGCCACTCGGTCGAGGCAGGTGGAGGGTGCGACGCCGACCTCGGCGGCGAGTTCGCGGTAGGTGCTCCGGGCGTCGTTCTGCAGGAGGCGAAGAATGTGCAGATCGACCGCGTCCAGTACGACAGAATCGGCCATCGGCCGAACGTAGCACGGCGATTTCCCGCTACTTCCCGGTATCCGTTCACAGTGCCGCCATGGACGCCATGGATCACGGCCTCTCGGACACCCCGAGGGCCCTCGCCACCGAAGCCGTGCACGCCGGCCGCGAAGACCTCGCCGGACTCGGGCTGCACGCCCCGCCGATCGACCTGTCCACCACTTACCCCTCGTACGACGCCCGGGCCGAGGCCGCCCGGATCGACGAGTTCGCCACCACGGGCGCCCGGCTGGACGGGCCGCCCGTCTACGCCCGGCTCGACAACCCGACCGTGGCCCGTTTCGAGGAGGCCCTCGCCCGCCTGGAGGGCGCCGAGGCCGCCGTCGCCTTCGCCAGCGGCATGGCCGCCCTCACCGCCGTGCTCCTCGCCCGGGCGAGCCAGGGCCTGAAGCACGTCGTCGCGGTCCGCCCGCTGTACGGCTGCAGCGACCACCTCCTGGACGCCGGGCTGCTCGGCACCGAGGTGACCTGGACCGACCCGGCGGGCATCGCCGACGCGATCCGGCCCGACACCGGCCTCGTCATGGTCGAGTCGCCCGCCAACCCGACCCTCGCCGAGGCCGACATCCGGGCCATCGCCCACTCCTGCGGCTCCGTCCCGCTGCTCGTCGACAACACCTTCGCCACGCCGGTGCTCCAGCGCCCCGTCGGGCAGGGCGCCCGCATCGTGCTGCACAGCGCCACCAAGTACCTCGGCGGCCACGGCGACGTCATGGGCGGGGTCGTCGCCTGCGACGAGGAGTTCGCCCGTACGCTCCGTCAGGTCCGCTTCGCCACCGGCGGGGTGCTCCACCCGCTCGCCGGATACCTGCTGCTCCGCGGTCTCTCCACCCTCCCGGTACGGGTCAGGGCGGCGTCCTCGTCGGCGGCGGAGCTCGTACGGCGGCTCGCCACCGACCCCCGGATCGCCCGCGTCCACTACCCGCGGATCGGCGGCGCGATGATCGCCTTCGAGGTGTACGGGGACCCGCACGACGTCATCGCCGGGGTGCGCCTGATCACCCCCGCGGTCAGTCTCGGCAGCGTCGACACCCTCATCCAGCACCCGGCCTCCATCAGCCACCGCATCGTGGCCGAGGGAGACCGGCGCTCGGCGGGCGTCAGCGACCGGCTCCTGCGGATGTCGGTCGGCCTGGAGGACGTCGAGGACCTGTGGCGCGACCTGACCCAGGCGCTCAGCGCTCCGCCCGCCGGGCCCCTCCGTGCGACTGCTCCTGCTGCGGACGGGCGGCCGGTCGCGGTGCCGGGGCCAGCCGGGCGGTGATCACCAGGGTGCCCTCCTCGATCTGGTAGTCGAGGGGCAGGTTCAGCGCCCGCATCGCGGCCACCATCCCCGTGTTGGAGGACTGCGTCACGGCGTACACGCTGTCGCAGCCGGTCTCCTCGGCCATCGCCACGAGGCGGCCGAGGAGCTCGGAGCCGATGCCGCGCCGCTGCCAGTCGTCCTCGACGAGGAGGGCGACCTCCGTCTCGTCGCCGTCCCACAGCAGGTGACCGAGGGCGACGAGGCGGCCGGAGGCCGTCTGCACGGCGAGGGTGCGCCCGAAGCGGGGGCTGAGCAGGTGGTCGAGGTAGCGGTCGGCGTCGCCGACCGGGCCGTGGTACCGCAGGCCGAGGGTGCGGGCCGAGCAGCGGTCGTGCATGGCGCGCGCGGCGGCCAGGTCGCGCCGGTCGGCACGGCGGACGGTGATCTCGTTGCCCTCGGGCAGCGTCAGCACGTCCTGGCTGCGCGGGACGCGGGGACCGAGCCGGGCGTCGAGCTCGACGAGGGCACGGGCCCGGGCGAACTCGGTCGGGGTGAAGGGCAGATGGGGCCGCTCGATGATGAGGGTGCCGCCGTGCGGGTCGCGCAGCCGCATCACGGTCTCCTCCAGGACCCCTTCGACCGGGGGCTGTTCGCCGGTGGGGCGGCCGGTGAGCGAGACGGCCGGCACGGAGTGGAGGGTGCAGCGGCCGAGGAGCTGGCGCAGCGCGAGCGGCAGTTCGGCCGCGTCGAGCGCGGTGCGGGTGGCCAGGCCGAGGACCCGGGTGGGGGTGTCCACCAGGTCGTGGGCGTCGGCCCGCTCGGTCCAGGTGTCGCGGCCGCCGGCGGCCGCCGTCTCGCGGGCGAGGGTCTGCGCGGAGAGGTCGACGGGGGCGCGCAGCAGGAACTCGTCGACCGTGCCGTCGCCGAGCGGGTGGGTCTGGAGGGTGAGGATGTCCACGCCCAGCCGGGCGAGGACCGTGCACAGTGCGGCGAGGCTGCCGGGGGTGTCCGCGACGGTGGTCCGCATCCGCCACAGCGTCGTCTCGGCGGGCGGCCCGGACTCCTCCTCCGTCTCCTTTCCGTTCTGATCGTCCCCTGCCGGCGGCTCGGGGGTGGGGCGCCCGCCCGTGCCACCGGCGGGTGGGGCATGGCTGGCATGACTGTG
This sequence comes from Streptomyces sp. NRRL B-24572, assembly GCF_002156145.1. Lineage (NCBI taxonomy): Bacteria > Bacillati > Actinomycetota > Actinomycetes > Kitasatosporales > Streptomycetaceae > Streptomyces > Streptomyces sp. NRRL B-24572. The sequence goes on from NZ_MWIG01000125.1 coordinate 6,471, forward strand.
CCGCCGCGCCCACCAGGTGTGGAACGCGGCGGTGGCGACCAGCGCGATCGCCGAGAAGGCCAGGAGGTAGGGGCCGTCGGGGCCCTTGGCGATGGTCTTGGCGATCGTGTCGGCCACCACCACGGCGGTGAACATGGCGGCGAGCTCGATCAGGTCGTGCCGCCAGTGGTGCGGACGGCGGGCGCTCTTCGAAGACGTCACATCGGTCATGGCTTCACTGTGACCCAGTGGTGTTGCGTGATCACGAACGCTTTGTGACTGACGGGTTAAGCGCCGATCTGGAGGCTTAACGACCGATTCGGAACGTTTCTGTCAGAGGTTGATCGGCCCCCTGGTGGAGTGCGTTCAGCAGCCGCTTGGCCTGCACCACCAGCTGCGAGGAACCCCGTCCCGAGGCGAGCGCGTCGAGCCCGGCGACCTCGCCGCCGGCCCCGGACCGCTCCACGCAGTCGGCGGCGACCGCGAGGACCTCGCCGAGCCCCCGTATCGGCTTCGCCGCCCCGAGGAGATCGGGAAGCATCGCCGCGAGGATCGCCCAGACCGTCCCGTACGCCCCCGTGGCGGCCGCCGTCCGGGCCGCGTCCGCCAGCCGGTTCGGCTTGACCGAGCCCTCCGCGACCAGCCACGCCAGCTCCGTGCCCAGCCGCCGGGCGTCCAGCTCGCCCCGCGACGCCAGGACGAGCACGGCGTCCACCGCGCGCAGCCGGTCGTCCGTGTCCACGCAGCCGAGACCGTACGCCAGGGCCAGCAGGACCGCCCGGCCCACCGGACCGTCGGCCTCGGCCAGCGCGGTCAGCGGTTCCGTCGCGCCGCGCGCGTCCGCCTCGGCGGAGTGCGCGAGCGCCGGCAGGAGGCAGGCCGCGAGCAGCTCACGGTCGGCCGGCAGCACCGGAGCCCACTGCGCCCGGCCCTCCACCCAGTGGTGGCAACGGCGGGAAGCCGCCTCCAGGGCGCCACCGAGCCACTGGAAGGCGGGCGGGAACTCCGCCCGCACCACCGGGCGCTCGCCGAGGTCGACCACGAGCCGGTCGAACAGGTGGTACCTCCGCAGGGTCTTGTCCTCGTCCCGCGGGAGGAACCGCACGGTCGGCCCCACGGCCGCCTCTTCTCCCAGCCAGGCGGCGAGCCGCCGGCCGGCCGCGGTGCCGAGCGCCGCCGCCTCCTTCGCCGCCCGCCCCGCCGACGGGTCGGCCCGCGGCACCCGGAGCAGGGCCTGCGCGAAATCGACCGGAGCGGGCTCGACGCCCGCGTCCCGGTACTCCCGCAGCCGCCCCACCAGGACCAGCGGGTCGATGGCCCCGGTGTGCCAGGTAGGCGTGGCGAGGAGGAACGGCAGCGCGTCCGTGCCGACGAGGTCGGCGGCCTCCCGCAGCCGGGCGTCGAGGACCCCCGACAGGGCCTGGTGGAGGCAGATGTCCGCACCGTGCCCCTTGGTTCGACGGACATCGACGAGCGTCGGGTCCAGCAGACCGAGGACCCCCGCGAGCACCCCGTGGATCCCGTGGGCGGTGTGCGTGAAGCAGTGGGCCCGCTGCTCCCACCGAGGCGAGGGGAAAGCCTCCCGCACCGCCTCCGCCACGGCCGCCCGGTCCCGGTGCGCATGCCGCACCAGGCCGTCGAGTGCCCGCTCGAACGCCACGGGCTCCTCCGAGAGCCGCTCCACCACCAGCTCCGACACCAGCTCCTCGACGGTCGTCGCCGGGGGCGCGACCAGCTGCGCCTCGGGCACGGGAGGCAGGATCTCCTCGTACGGAAGGGCCGCCCCCTCCTCCAGGTCCGCGCCGAACAGCTCCTCGGCCGCCCGCCGGTGCGTCGGACCGAGGAGACCGGCGGCCTCGGCCAGCCCGCGGCGCACCTCCGCGTCCACGTCCGGCAGATGGCGGGCGACCAGCTTGAGGGCCCGCTCCTGCACGTCGGTGTCCTCGTTCCCGAAGGCCTCCGTCACGGCGGGCAACAGCTCCCCGGCCGCGCCCGGCTCGCGGGCGAGTACCTTGCCGACCAGCGCCAACTGGGCCCGTACCAGCTTCTTCTCGGTACGGAAGAGAACCCCGGACGTCATCTCGGCCAGCGCCCCGACCGGCACCGCCCCCGCAGAGGCGAGCTCCACCAGGACGTCCTGGGCGTACCCGGCGACGATCGACGGCGCGTCGGCCGCGATCCCGACCCAGTCGGGGATCCGCTGCCGCAGCTCCTCCGCGTCCGGTGCGAGCAGCTGCACCGTCTCCAGCGGGAGCCGTAGGTTCCGGACGGGGCCGCCGCGCAGCAGCCGGGACACACACAGGTCCAGGACCTGGGCGCGGTCCAGGACCCCCTCCTCGACGAGGGTCCGCAGCGCCGAGGGCCAGTGCCTCGCCGGCCGGCGACCGATCGGCCGGGTCAGCCGCTCGGGGGGCTCCGCCATCGCAAGGGCGTGCGCCACCAGGGTGGGCGTCTGCGGGTCCTCCCGGAGGCGCTCCACGAGCCGGTCGTCGGTGAGGTGCGAGGTCCACCCGGCGACGTAGCCGTCGGTCGGGGGAACGGCGTATCCGGAGCGGACGACCAGCCCGTGGAGCAGCGGGTAGCTGCTCTCCGCCACGGCCCGGCGTCCGGCCAGCCGCCCCGCCAGGTCCGCCGCCCACTCCGGGTCCCGGTCGCCGATCGCCGCGAGGGCCAGGGGCTTGTCCTCCTCCCAGAGCTGGAGGTCGCGCGCGCCGAGCCAGCTCGCGGCCGCCGAGGGCGTCGGGATGCAGCCGGCGCCCGCCACGTACAGGGCGCTGCGGATGCGGCTCGGCACGTACGGGGGCGTCGCCCACTTTCCGGCGCGCACCTCGGTGCGCAGCGCCTTCAACCGGGTGAGCGCGAGCTTGCGCTCGGCGGCGTCCAGGGGCTCCAGGAGCGCCGGTACGTCACCGGCCTCACCGGCGCGCACCGCCGCGAGCAGCCTCCCGACACCGGAGTCGTCCCCCGCGCCCTCGACCTCGTCCGTCCCGTTCCCCATACCGTCCCCCATCCTGCTCTCCGCGCCCCGCCGTCTCCAGCCCGAGCAGCCGGCCGGAGTCCGTGGACTCCAGCGCGGACGGGCGGCGGCAGGCGAGCGCCTGTACGGATCGCGTCACGGGAACGACGTTAGGACCCCCCACTGACAATCAGCGGTGCCCGCCCGACCAGGGGTCACTGCCCGACCCGCCCCGGCTGGAGCACCTTGGTGAACAGCACCGTCCCGCCCTCGGCGCGCAGCCGCACGGTCAGCTCCCCGCTCTGGCCGTCGATGTCGACCTCGCCGAAGTACTGCGGGCTCTCCATCGGCGACAGGTTCGCCCGCTCCGGCGCCCGCACGAACACCCGCTCGGGACCGAAGGTCGCGTCCAGGGCGTTCGCCGGGAACCCACCCGCCGCCAGCGGACCGGACACGAACTCCCAGAAGGGGGCGAAGTCCTGGAAGGCCGCCCGCTCCGGCGCGTAATGCTGCGCCGAGGTGTAGTGGACGTCCGCCGTCAGCCACACCGTGCCGGTGATCCGCCGGTGCTTCACGAACCGCAGCAGCTCCGCGATCTGGAGTTCCCGGCCCAGCGGCGCTCCCGGGTCGCCCTGCGCGATCGCCTCGAAGTTCGCCGCGCCGTCCGGGACGACCAGACCGATCGGCATGTCGGCCGCGAGCACCTTCCACACCGCCCGGGACGCGGCCAACTCCCGCTTGAGCCACGCCAGCTGCTCGGCGCCGAGGATGCCGGTGGTGTCGTCGGCCTGCCGGCCGGGCGAGTTGGCGTTCCGGTACGAGCGCATGTCGAGCACGAACACGTCGAGCAGCGGCCCGTACCGCACCACCCGGTGCACCCGCCGCTCGCGCCCCTCACCGCGCGCGTGGAGGGTGGACACCGGGAAGTACTCGCCGAACGCGCGCGAGGCGCGGGCCGCGAGGACGTCCACGTCCTTCTCCGTGTAACGGGCGTCGTCCAGGATCTGCCCGGGGTACCAGTTGTTCCGCACCTCGTGGTCGTCCCACTGCACCACCGACGGCACCTGCGCGTTGAAGGCCCGGACGTTGTGGTCGAGGAGGTTGTAGCGGAAGTTGCCCCGGTACTCGTCGAGGGTCTCGGCGACCTTCGCCTTCTCCGGCGTCGTGACGTTCCGCCAGATCCGCCCGTCCGGCAGGGTCACGCTCGGCTGGATGACCCCGTCGGCGTAGATCGTGTCGCCGCTGCACAGGAAGAAGTCCGGGTCGAGCCGGCGCATCTCCTCGTACGCGCGGAAGCCCCCGATGTCCGGGTTGATGCCCCAGCCCTGCCCCGCGATGTCCCCGGACCACAGGAACCGCACCCCGTCGCGGCGCCGGTCAGGGGCCGTACGGAAGGTGCCGAGGACCGGCTCGCCCGTCCGGCGCGGATCGTCCGGGTCGACGAGGGTGACCCGGTAGTGGATCTGCTCGCCCGCCGGAAGGCCGCGCAGGGCGGTCGTGCCGGTGAAGTCCGTGTCCGCGCCGATCAACGGCCCGAGGTGGCGGCGCGCGTGCCGGAAGGACTCGGTCGCCGAGGTCTCCACGAGCATCCGCGCCGGCCGGTCCGACCGCACCCACACCAGACCGGAGGAGGCCGTGACGTCACCCGCCTGCACACCCCACTCGGCCCGGGGCCGGCCCGACAGCGCGAACGCCGGCGCGGCGAGGCCGGTGCCGCCGAGGGTGAGCGCCGCCGACGCGGCCAGCGAACCGCGCAGCACGCTGCGCCGGGCGGGGGAGGGGGAGTTGCCGGGCACGGGAAGGGACATGAAGGGGCCTCCGGGGTCGGTCGTTCGGGCCGTGGACGGTGCGCCGCCCCGTACCGCACGGCCGGGACGCCGACCCATGCCTAACGGCCGGGTGCGGCGTCCGCGCGAACCCCGCGTGAACAGATCGCCCTTGGGGTCTGGGGCTTGGATTCAATGTCCCGGATCCAAGACATTGGATCCCGGATCCCGGATCCCGGATCCCGGATCCCGGATCAAAGCCTCCGCCTCACCCCGTCCCGCACGCCTCCGCCACCAGTCTGATCCCCGTGTCGATGACCGAGGGCGCCACGTGCGCGTACCCGATGACGAGCCGTACGTCCCCGTCCGCCGGCCGGGCCGTGCCGTACTCCTCCAGGGGCCGCAGCGCCACCCCGGCCCCCGCCGCCCGCGCCAGGAACCGCTCCGGAGGCCCGAACCGCGCCGGTACGCGCGCGATGACGTGCAGTCCGGCCGCGATGCCGCTCACCCGGGTGCCGGGCAGGTGCTCCGCGAGCGCGGCGAGCAGCGCGTCCCGCCGCTCCCGGTAGGCGCGTTGGCAGCGGCGCAGCTGCCGGTCGTACCCTCCCCGCGTCACGAACTCCGCGAGGACGGCCTGGTCGAGTACGGGATTGCCGAGGTCCATCGTCCGCTTCCGCTCGACGACCTCGTCGAGCAGCGCCTCCGGGACGAGCAGCCAGCCGAGGCGCAGCCCCGGGGCCAGCGATTTGCTGACCGAGCCCGCGTAGGCGACCCGTTCGGGGTCGAGGCCCTGGAGCGCGCCGACGGGGGCGCGGTCGTAGCGGAAGTCGCCGTCGTAGTCGTCCTCCAGGACGTATCCGTCCACCGCGCGCGCCCAGTCGAGGAGCGCGGCCCGGCGCTCCGCCGACCAGCTGATGCCGGACGGGAACTGGTGCGAGGGCGTCACGACCACCGCCCGCACCCCGGAGTCGGCGAGCGGCCCCGGGCGCAGCCCCTCCTCGTCCAGCGGCAGCCACACCGTCTCCACGCCGGTCGAGGCGAACAGCCGCCCGTGCTCCGGGCTGCCGGGATCCTCGATCCCGACCCGGCGCATCCCGCGCGCGTGGAGGACGAAACCCATCAGCGTCGACGCCTGCGCCACGCCCGAACAGACCACGAGCCGCTCCGGATCGGCCACCACGCCGCGCCGCCGCGCCAGCATCGCGGCCAGCGCCTCGCGCAGCTCGGGCAGCCCGCGCGGGTCCGGGTAGCCGAGCGCCGGGTGGGGGAGCCGCGCGAGCACGGACCGCTGCGCCGCCGCCCACGCGCTCCTCGGGAACAGCGACAGGTCGGGGGTCCCCGGGCGGAAGTCGACCCGGACCCCGGGCGTTCCGGGCGCCAGGTCACGGGCCCCGCGCACGGCCGCCCGGGCCGCGCCGCCCACCCAGGTCCCCGCACCCCGGTCGCTGCGCAGGTACCCCTCGGCCGTCAGCTGCTCGTACGCCTCGGTCACCAGGCCCCGCGAGACGCCGAGGTCGGTCGCGAGCGCGCGGGTCGACGGCAACCGCGTCCCGGCCGCGAGCCGCCCCGAACGCACCGCCTCCCGCAGCGCCTCCTGCAGTGCCCGCCCCCGCCGCCGCGCCGGAGCGCCGACGGCCGGCAGCAGCAGCTCCCAGGCCGCCTGCCCCTGACTCCCCATGTCACATGGCCCTTCTCGCCGTCCCGGCCCGGGAGTTCACCGATCCGTCCCGGTCGGACCCATGATGCCGAGGTCGCCTGCGGGTCAGTGCCGCACGTCCAGGGAAAGGTGGGCGGACAGCGCGCGGAGGAAGTCGGGCGCGTCGAACATCTCGCCGGCCGAGGCGACGCCGGTCGTCCGGGTCCGGCCGGTGAGGACGCGGTGGACGGCCTCCACGGCGAGCGGCGCGCTGACGGCGTAGATGTCCTGCCCGACGGCGACGGCCCGGCGTTCCGCGCCCCCGGAGCGCACGACGACGTCCACGAGGAAGGTCTGCGCGGACCGGCCGCGCTCGTCGACCGGGGTCGGTGCCGACGCGTCCGGCGCCGACAGGTCCCGGGCCGCGTCGACCGCCATGTACGTGCGCACCTCGGGCACCGACAGATGGCTCGGCACGGTCACGACGTCGGCCATCGTGAACTCGCCGATGACGGGCCGGACACCCAGGGGAGCGGGGAAGGGCCAGTCCAGGACCGAGAGCGCGTCGTCGTGGTACGCGAGGCGTCCGCCGGTGTAGCGGACGTGCCGGCCGCCCCGCCGCTCCCGGGAGACCCTGCCCGCCGCGAGGGTCCCCGCCGTGGGGTGCCAGCTGCTCAGCCCGTACGCGATGTGCACCTCGTCGGCCGTCGTCCAGTCGCCCATCGCCGTGGTGGCGAGCAGGTCGCCGAGGCCGCCGTAGAAGGCCATCGCGGGGACGACGACCGTTCCGGCGGCGCGGGCCCGGTCCGTGAAGCGCGCGAAGGTGTCGGCGTTGGCCTCGATCTCGGCCGCCACGTCCACGTAAGGGATCCCGGCGCGCAGGGCGGCCTCGATCACCGGGGCGCCGGTCGCGGCGAACGGTCCGGCGCAGTTGATCACGGCCGTCGCGCCGGCCAGTGCGCGGTCGAGCGAGGCCGGGTCGTCGACCGACGCCGGGCGGACGTCGAGCCCGTCGTGGGACGTGGCGAGGGTTCCCTCGTGGGATGCGGCGAGCGCCCGCAGTCTGCCGGCGTCGCGGCCGGAGGGCACGGGGACGAAGCCCCGCTCGAGCAGCTCCGCCACCACGAAGCGCCCGGTGTGCCCGTAGGCGCCGAACACCGCGACCGTCTGACCCGTACTCATGACTTCTCCCGCCGTCCCCAGTTATCGAATGTTCAACTACCCCCATCCTGGTGCTCGTCGGGGGACGCCGCGAGTGTCCGGAACGACCTGCCCCGTACAATTTCGGACATGGGTACGCTCGCACTCGCCGTCACCGACGGCATGCTGCACTTCGAACTCTCCCTCGCGTACGAGGTGTTCGGCTCCCCACCGGACGCGGTGGACGTCCCCTGGTACGACGTGACCGTCTGCGGGCCGAGCCCCGCGCGCGTGGAGCGGTTCCGCCTGGAACCCGACCAGGGGCTCGACCGGCTCCCGTACGCGGACACGGTGATCGTCCCCGGCTGGGCGGACGTCGACGAGGAGCCGCCCGCCGAACTGATCGACGCGGTGCGCGCGGCCCACGAGGCGGGCGCGCGCGTGGCCTCCCTGTGCACGGGCGCGTTCGTCCTGGCCGCCGCCGGCCTCCTCGACGGCCGGCGCGCCACCACGCACTGGGCGCACACCGGGGCCCTGGCCGAGCGGTACCCCCGGGTGGAGGTCGACCCCGACGTGCTCTACGTGGACGACGGCACGGTGCTCACCTCCGCCGGCAAGGCCGCCGCGATGGACCTCTGCCTGCACCTCGTCCGCCTCGACCACGGCTCGGCGATCGCCAACACGGTCGCCCGCCGCCTGGTCGTGCCCCCGCACCGGGACGGCGGTCAGGCTCAGTTCGTCACCGCCCCCGTACCCACCCGGGAGGACCACCCCCTCACCGAACTGCTGCCCTGGGCGGTCGAACGGCTCGACCGACCGCTGACCGTGGAGGACCTGGCCCGCCAGGCACGGATGAGCTCGCGCCACCTGGGCCGCCACTTCCGGGCCGCGACCGGCACCACCCCGCTGCAGTGGCTGCTCACCCAGCGGATCCGCCGCGCCCAGGAGCTCCTGGAGGCCACCGACGACAGCGTCGACGCCATCGCGGAAGCCACCGGCATGGGCACGGCCACCACCCTCCGCCGCCACTTCAACCGCACCGTCGGCGTCCCCCCGGACGCCTACCGCCGCACCTTCCGCACCCGGACCCGCCCCGTACGCGACGAGAAGTGGTCCCCGATGGCGTGACGGAAGTGGACCTCAACCGGGGCCGCCCGGCCTCCTAGCGTCGGAGGCATGAACGCGAACGCCCTGCGCGGGGTCCTCCTCGTGACCCTCGCCTACGCCCTCGTCGGTGCCTCCTTCACCGCCAACAGCCTGCTCGGCGCCTACCCGTACGCGGGTGGCCAGGCGCTCCGGTACGCCGCCGCCTGCCTGCTCCTCCTCCCGCTGCTCGGCCGTGGCGGGCTCGCCCCGCTGCGGCTGCTGACCGCCCGTCACTGGCTGCGGCTCGCCGCCCTCGCTGCCGTCGGCATGGTCGGCTTCAACCTCGCCGTCCTCGCCGCCGAGCGGACCGCCGAGCCCGCCGTCCCCGGCGTCCTCGTCGGCTGCGCCCCGGTCGTCGTCGCCGTCCTGGTCCCGCTGACCGAGGGCCGCAGGCCCGCCCCCGCCGTGCTCTACGGGGCGCTGCTCGTCGCCGCCGGTGCCTTCACCGTGCAGGGCTGGGGGCGTACGGACCTGGCGGGGATCGGCTGGTCGGTGGCGGCGCTCGCGGGCGAGGTGGGGTTCACCGTCCTCGCCGTCCCGGTCCTCCGGCTGCTCGGGCCGAAGCTGTTGACGGCCGCCGTGTGCGGGGTCGGCGCGGTCGAGGCGGCCCTCGTCGGCCTGGTCGTGGACGGTGCCGGGTCCGTACGGATGCCGACGGCCGTGGAGGCGGGCGCGCTGGTCTGGCAGGCGGCCCTGGCCACGGTCGTCGGATTCGTCCTCTTCTACATGGGCGTCCAGCGCGTCGGCATGGAGAGGGCCACTCTCTATACCGGGGCCATCCCGATCGCCGCCGCGCTGAGCGCCGCGCTGGTCGGAGACGCCGTCTTCGGCCTCCCGCAGGCGGTCGGCGGCCTCCTCGTGGGCGCCGGCGCCGCCCTGGGCACCGGCCTGTTCACGCGGAAGCCCCGGCCTGACTCAGCGGCTGCCGTCCAGGATCACGCGCGCGACCAGAGCCGGGTCGTCGTTCATCGGCACATGGCCGCAGCCGGGCAGTCTGACCAGGCGCGCGGCGGGCAGGGCGTGCTTGGCGCGGATGCCCTGGCGGCGCAGCAGCAGCCGGTCGCGGGTGCCCCAGGCGACGGTGACGGGCACCGCGGGGACGTCGTCGCGGAAGAGCGCGGTCCGGCCCGCCGCCAGGGTCTGGTGGAAGCCGGTGGCCGCGCGCAGCGCCAGCGTCTCGGCGACGACGGCCTCGGGTGACCGGCGACCGGGCCGCGCGTAGATGCTGCTGGTGAGCACGGTGCGCCCGGCGGCCGTACGCGAGAGGCGCTCGATCACCGGCACGGGCAGCGACAGGGCCGCGCCGCGCATGGCCCGCAGCGTCCCGAAGGCGTACCGCCGCTCGCCCTCCGACCAGAAACCGGCGGGGGAGAGGGCGGTGACCGAGCGCACCAGCTTCTCCCGGCCGAGCTCCAGGGCGAGCAGCCCGCCCAGCGAGTTCCCCGCGACGTGCGGCCGCTCGAAGCCGACCGCCTCGCAGAAGGCGCCGAGCACGGGGACGACGGTGGACAGGTCGTACGGGACGCCCTCCGGCAGCCCCTCGGAGGCCCCGAAACCGGGCAGGTCGACGGCGATCACCTCGCGTTCGGCGGCGAGGACGTCGAGGACGGGTTCCCAGGCCTGCCAGTGGTGCCCGATGCCGTGGAGCAGCAGCAGGGGCTCGCCCGCGCCCCGCCGCTCGTACGTCAGGGACGTGCTGCGGGGACCCGCCGGGGTCTCGATCGTGAACGCGATCCGTGCGGACATGCGGGCTCCTCGCCGTCTCCTGGACACCTGGGGGCAAAGCTTTCAGACGTCCCGTCAATAAGAATTACCGCTCAGTAGCCGGGAGTTCAAGACGGGGGCCGGAAACTGGACAGGGCTCGCGACGTGGGCTGGGATGGACGCGTGCCCACCGACATTCCGACCGCTGTTCCGACCGACACCCTCACCGAACTCTTCGAGGAGCACCGCCCGATGCTCCTCGGCGTCGCCTACCGGATGCTCGGCCGCACCGCCGACGCCGAGGACGTCGTCCAGGAGGCCTGGCTGCGCTGGACCGCCGCGGACCGGGCCGCCGTCCGCGAACCGCGCGCCTTCCTCGTACGGATCACCACCCGGCTCGCCATCGACCGGCTCCGCCAGGCGCAGGCGCGCCGCGAGTCCTACGTCGGCCCCTGGCTCCCCGAACCCGTGGTCACCGATTTCGGCCCGGCCGCTCCCGACAGCGCCGAGCGCGCCCTGCTCGCCGACTCCGTCTCGCTCGCGGTCCTCGTGGTGCTCGAATCCCTCTCCCCGCTGGAGCGGGCCGTCTTCGTGCTGCGCGAGGCCTTCGACTTCCCGTTCGGGGAGATCGCCACCGCCCTTGACCGCTCCGAGGCGGCCGTGCGCCAGCTCGCCGGACGCGCCCGACGCCACGTCGACGAGGGCAGGCCGCGCTACGACGTCGACCCGGCCGAGCGCCGCGACCTCACCGAGCGCTTCCTGTCCGCCGCGGCCGGCGGCGATCTCGGCGAGCTCCTCGCGCTCCTCGCCCCGGACGTGCGGCTCGTCGGCGACAGCGGCGGCAAGTCCAAGGCGCCGCTGCGGATCATCGAGAGCGCCGACAAGGTCGGCCGCTTCCTCTTCGCCGTCGCCCGGGACTTCTGGACCGGGTACGAGCTCCGCACACTGGAGCTCAACGGCGCCCCCGCCGTGCTCGTCCTCGCCGACGGGAAGCCCGACACCGTCTTCCAGCTCGAATCGCGCGACGGACTCGTCCAGTGCGTCCACGTCATCCGCAACCCCGACAAGCTCCGGGGCCTCGCCGACGCCTGACGAAGATCACGCCACCCGGCCGGAACTCGCCCCGCCTCCCCTCCCGGGAGGCGGGGCGCTTTGCTGCGCGGGCCTCACGGGGGCGCGAACGTCCTGTGAACGATCTGGGGCAGAGGGTCACATTCAGGGGCGTTCGACGGAGGATTGGTCTTGACCAAGGGGGTGGCTCGCCTTATGGTCGCAGAGTTAGTGCAGGAACCTTTAATAAACAAGGGCGCGGAAAAACGCCGCGGGACACGGCGAATTGCGGAGGATCAGGGTGGGGACCACGCAGCTGGCATCGGTACCGGAACCGAAGTACCAGCACCTCAAGACAGTCATCGGCGAAGCGCTCGACTCGGACTTCGCCGTCGGAGAGATCCTTCCCAACGAGCGCGAGCTCGCGGCCCGCTTCGGCGTCGCCCGTGCCACGCTCCGCCAGGCCCTGGAGCAGCTGGAGCTGGAAGGCCGCCTGCAGCGCCGCCGCGGCGTCGGCACCACGGTCGCCCCGCCGCGCGTCGGCGTCGACGTCTCCACCGGCCGGCACGCCTGGCCCGGAGTCGCCGACGACGCCTGGCAGCCCCAGGACTCCGCCGCCGACGCGGCCCCGGCCGCCGTCGCCCGCGTCCTGGAGATCGGCACCGACGAGCAGGTGCAGGTCGTCCGCCGCCTCCGGATCAGCCAGGGCCAGCCGGTCGCAGCCGAGTTGCTCTACGTGCCGGCCGGCTCCGTCCCGGGTCTCAGCGCCATCGACGCGCCCGCCGGACCCGCCCGCGCCCGCGCCGTGCTCCGTGAACTCCAGCACCTCGCCCTCGACGGCCAGGACCGCTCCGTGGAGCTCGGTTCGGCCCGCGCCGAAGACGCCAAGGAGCTCGACCGGCTGCCGGGTGCGCCCGTCCTCGTCGTGACGACCCGCTACCTCTCCGCCGGGCGTCCGGCCGCCGTCTCCGTGGCCACCTACCGCGCCGACACCTGCCGCCTCACCTTCGGCGACTCGGTCGACCTGGTCATGGCCTCGTAGAACCCCCGCCTCCTCAGGCACCGGCCCGTCGCCGGGGAAGACAACTCCCGGCGGCGGGCCGTCACCGCACCCCCAGGACGCTGCTCCAGTGGCGGGCCGTCACCGCATCCCCGTCCAGGGCGCTCTAGCGGCGGGCCGTCACCGTGCCGTCGACGGCGAAGAGCTGCTCCTCGACGTGGTCGAGGGCGAGCCGCAGCGCGCCCGTGGCGACCGCGGCCTCGCCGAGCAGGGACAGCACCACCCGGGGCGGCCGCAGGCAGAACCGCGCCAACTCCTCGCGGAGCGGCGGGAGCACCCCGTCGAGACCGGCCGCCCAGCCGCCGATGACCACCAGCTCGGGGTCGATGGCGAGGACCAGGGCCCCCACGTCGTGCACCAGCCGCTGGATGAACCGCTCCACCGCCGCCTGTGCGCGCGCGTCGCCCTTGCGGGCCAGCGCGAAGACCTCGGTGACCGCCTGCTCGTCCAGCGGGTGCAGCGGCTCGTCCGTGGTCGAGAGCAGGTGCTCGGGGGTGACGCCCCGGCCGAGCAGGTGCAGGGCGCCGATCTCCCCGGCCGCCCCGCCGAAACCGCGGTGCAGCCGGCCGCCGATCAGCGAACCGGCGCCGGGGCTCAGGCCGGCCAGGACGAAGACGATGTCGTCGGAATCGGTCGCGGCACCCTTCCAGTGCTCGGCGACCGCCGCCGCGTTGGCGTCGTTCTCCACGATCACCGGGCAGCGGAAGGAGCGCCGCAGCCGATCGCCGAGCGCGAGGCCCGTCCAGCCGGGCAGCGCCGTGCCGAGGCGCACCGTGCCGTCGGCCTCCACGATGCCGGGCGTGCCGACGCCGACGGCCCGCAGATTGGACCGGGCGACCCCGGCCCTGCGCAGCACGTCCGCCACGACCGTACGCACCCGGTCCAGACGCTCGTCCGCGGGCGCCGTCTCCGACACCTCGCGGGACCCGGCACCGATGATGCGCCCGTCCAGACCGGAGAGCAGGGCGGCCACGCGGTGCGGACCGATCTCGATGCCGAGGAGGTGACCGGCCTCCGCACGGAAGCGGAACCTCCGCGCCGGACGTCCCTGCCGCCGGGCCTCGCCCTCCTCGGGCGCCGACTCGACGACGAGCCCGCCCTCCATGAGGCCCTCGACGACCCCCTCGACCGTGGGCCGCGACAGGCCCGTGATCCGGGTCAGATCCGTGAAGGTGTGCGCGTCGGCCCCGCGCAGCGCATGGAGCACCACCGCGGAGTTGATCCGCCGCAGCAGAGACGGATCCCCGCCGGTCAGCCGCCCCACAGTGTGTCCTCCCAGCTCGTGCACCTCTTCGGCGGATGGTACTCAATGGGCCCGGTCGCGGCGAGTGCCGCCCCCGCGGCGGACCCGGGGACCGCGCCCCCGCCTCCTGACGGAACACCAACTGTCAGTGGCGGCCGCTTCACTGGTCCCATGACCACGACACGGCACCTGGCGACGATCGACCTGCTCCGCACCCGTGCCTTCCCGGCGCGACCGGAGGCATCCGGACCCCTCGACAGCGGTCCGGGCCACCACATCGGGACGCTCGCGACGAGCGAGGACTTCTGGGAGGACGAGGACAACCGCAGCCTGCTCGTCCTGGAGCGGTACGAGGCGGACCGGGACGGACTCGCCGCCCTGCTCACCGTCCGCTGGGGCCCGCCGCGGACGCTGAGCCTGTGGTACGTCCTGGAGCGGCTCATCGACGACGAGGAGATGCCGGAGCCGTGGGCCGCGCTCAGCTGCCATACGCCGGACCTGCGGCTGTGGCGGGTGGACGGCCGGTGGATAGGCCTCGGTGTCTCCCAGCACGACAAGGAGCTGCCGTACGAGCTCCTCGCCGTGATCACCGAGGTCGACCCGCCCTGATCAGGCCTCCGCCGCCGCCCGCAGCCGGGCGAACTCCTCGGCCATCGTCGCCGTCGTCCAGTGCGCGTTGAGACCGCTCGGGTTCGGCAGCGCCCAGACCCGGGTGGAACCGATCACCCGCTCCTGCGGCCCGATCGCGGCCTTCGGCTCATTGAAGGCCGTGCGGTACGCCGTGACGCCGACGACCGCGAGCCAGCGCGGCGCGAACCGCTCCACCTTCTCGACGAGGAGGCGCCCGCCCTCCACGTACTCCTCACGGCTCAGCTCGTCGGCCCGCGCCGTCGGCCGCGCCACCACGTTCGTGATCCCGAGCCCGTACGTCAGGAGCTCCTCCTGCTCGTCCGGGCGCAGCTGCCTCGGCGTGAAGCCGGACAGGTGCAGCACCGGCCAGAAGCGGTTGCCCGGCCGGGCGAAGTGGTGGCCCGTCGCCGCCGTCATCAGACCCGGATTGATCCCGCAGAAGAGGACGGAAAGGCCGCTCGCGACCACGTCGGGAACGACGCGGTCGCGGGCGGCCTCCAGCTCCTCCTGGGTGAACCGGGGGCTCCGGGTCAGAGGATCGCCCCGGGGGTGTAGGCGGCGGCCTCCGGGTGCTGCTTGAGGATCTCCTCGATACGGGAGACCACCGACGCGACCTGGTCGGCGGCGGCACCCGTGAAGGACAGCTTGTCCGCCATCAGCTCGTCGAGCTGCGCCCGGTCCAGCGGGATCCGCTCGTCGGCGGCCAGCTTGTCGAGGAGCTCGTTCTGCACGGTGCCCTGCTCGCGCATGGCGAGGGCGGAGGCGACGGCGTTCTCCTTGATGGCCTCGTGGGCGACCTCGCGGCCCACGCCGGCGCGCACCGCGCCCATGAGGACCTTGGTGGTCGCCAGGAACGGCAGGTAGCGGTCGAGCTCGCGGGCGACGACGGCCGGGAAGGCGCCGAACTCGTCGAGCACGGTGAGGAAGGTCTCCAGGAGGCCGTCGAGCGCGAAGAACGCGTCCGGCAGCGCGACCCGGCGGACCACGGAGCAGGACACGTCGCCCTCGTTCCACTGGTCGCCCGCCAGCTCGCCGGTCATCGAGGCGTAGCCGCGCAGGATGACCATGAGGCCGTTGACGCGCTCGCAGGAGCGGGTGTTCATCTTGTGCGGCATCGCCGAGGAGCCGACCTGGCCGGGCTTGAAGCCCTCGGTGACCAGCTCGTGGCCCGCCATCAGACGGATCGTCTTGGCGATCGAGGACGGGGCGGCGGCCAGCTGCACCAGCGAGGTGACCACGTCGTAGTCGAGCGAGCGCGGGTAGACCTGGCCGACCGAGGTGAAGGCGTGCGCGAAGCCGAGGTGACCGGCGATCCGCTGCTCGAGCTCGGCGAGCTTGCCGGCGTCGCCGCCGAGCAGGTCCAGCATGTCCTGCGCGGTGCCGACCGGGCCCTTGATGCCGCGCAGCGGGTAGCGGCCGAGCAGCTCCTCCAGGCGGGCGTACGCCACGAGCAGCTCGTCCGCCGCCGTCGCGAAACGCTTGCCGAGGGTGGTCGCCTGGGCGGCGACGTTGTGCGAGCGGCCGGCCATGACCAGCTCCGCGTACTCGGCGGACAGCTTGCCGAGACGGGCGAGGACGGCGACCGTGCGGTCCCGCATCAGCTCAAGGGAGAGCCGGATCTGCAGCTGCTCGACGTTCTCGGTGAGGTCGCGCGAGGTCATGCCCTTGTGGACGTGCTCGTGGCCGGCGAGGGCGTTGAACTCCTCGATCCGGGCCTTCACGTCGTGCCGGGTGACCTTCTCGCGCTCGGCGATGGAGCCGAGGTCGACCTGGTCGAGAACGCGCTCGTAGTCGGCGAGGGCGGCGTCCGGAACCTCGATCCCGAGGTCCTTCTGCGCACGCAGCACGGCGAGCCACAGCTGACGCTCCAGCTTCACCTTCTGCTCGGGGGACCAGAGGACGGCGAGCTCCGCGGAGGCGTAGCGGCCGGCCAGAACGTTGGGGATGCGGGGCTTCGCAGTCACAGCAGTCACGTGGACAGAGTTTACTGGTGGTTTCTGCAGGCCAGCGCCACGGTCCGGTGTGGAGCTTGCTACGAGACCCAGGTCACGCGCAGGACGGGACGCGGCTCACGCGCGCGTGCCGGGGCCTGCCCGGCCCTGAGCCGCCGGACAGACCCTAGCGGCCGACCGGAGGCTCGTACGGCAGCAGCTCCGGCCGCTTGGGCGCGCGGCCGTCCCCCGACGAGCGGCCGGTGAGGCGCCGTCCGATCCACGGGCCCAGGTGCTCCTTGGCGAAGCGGGCGTCCGCGATCCGGCGGCTCGTCCAGCCGGGCCGTACGGCCGGGGGCAGCGGCGTGCGCCAGTCCTCCTCGGGCGCCAGGCCGAGCGTCTGCCACACGGCCTCGGCGACCCGCCGGTGCCCGTCGGCCGTCAGGTGGAGCCGGTCCACGTCCCACAGCCGGGGGTCGCCGAGCGACGGGGCCCCGTACAGGTCGACGACCAGGGCGCCGTGCCGGGCGGCGAGCGTGTCGATGTGGGCGAACAGCTCCTCCATCCGGGGACGGAAGCGCTCCATGACCGGACCGTTGCGGCCGGGGCTGCGCATCAGGACCAGCTGCCCGCAGGAGGGTGTGAGGCGTTCCACTGCCTCGGTGAGCAGGTCCCTCACGCGGGCCATGTCGACCTTGGGCCGCAGGGTGTCGTTGAGCCCGCCGACCAGGGTCACCACATCGGCCTTCATGCCTGCGGCCAGGTCGACTTGCTCGTCGACGATCTGGCCGATGAGCTTGCCGCGCACCGCCAGGTTGGCGTAGCGGAAGCCGGGAGAGCGGGCGGCGAGCCGGCCCGCGAGGACGTCCGCCCAGCCCCCGTAGGAGCCGTCGGGCTTCAGGTCCGACATACCCTCGGTGAAGCTGTCCCCGACGGCGACGAGACTGTTGTACGTGGCATTGATCTCCATGGCGGAGTGATCATACCGTGCGGTATGCACGGGGTGCCGTGGAGAACCCGGGAGGGGAAACCCGATGAGCGACGCGCTCCTGAGCACGCTGGCCGAGGCGCTGGCGGAACTGGTGACGGCGGTCGAGACCTCCGAGGACGAGGACCTCGATCCCGACACGGCCGTGAAGTGGCTGGAGAACACCGGGCACACCCTGGGCAGACTCGGTGCCGCCGACCGCCGCACCCTCGACGGGCTCTTCCGCGAGGCCGCGCTGCGGGAGTCGGCGGGCCCCCGGCGGGACGAGCTCCTGAAGGTCTCCGAAGGCCTCGGGCTCACGGAGGACGCGTACGCCGCCGGTCGCGGTGCGGCTCCGGAGGGCGCCCGGCGCCTCGGCGCCCCGGAGAGCATCCGGCCCGCCTCGCCGACGGCGTCCGCGACCACTCCGCCGACCGCTTCCCCGGACGCGGCCTGTGACGCCGTCGCCGAGCACGTGCTGCGCTTCGCCGCCCTCGTGCGCGAGGCCGATCCCGCGACCCCGGTGCCCACCTGTCCCGGCTGGACCCTCGCCGACCTGACCCGGCACCTCGGTGCGGTCCACCGCTGGGCCGAACACCTCGTACGCACCCGGGCCGCCGTCCGCGTCCGCGTGCGGGACCTCCCGCTCGACCTGCCGACGGACCCCGCCGCGCACGCCGACTGGCTGACCGCCGGCGTCGAGAGCGCGCTCTCGGTGCTGCGCACCACCGCCCCCGACCTCCCGGTCTGGTCGCCGGGGGCGGACCCGCACGCCCGGTACTACCCGCGGCGGCTGCTCGCCGAGGCGGTCGTCCACCTCGCCGACGCCGAGCTCGCCCTCGGCGGCGCCGCCGGGGCGATCGACCCCCGCACGGCCGCCGACGCGATCGACCACTTCCTCACCGACGCGCCGTACATCCCCTGGATCGCCGAACCCCTCGCCCACCTCGGCCGCGACGGCGCCGTCCTCCGGCTCACCGCCCGCGACACGGGCGCCGTACGGACCCTCGTGCTCGGCGGGGGCGGCTTCACCTGGAGCCGTGACGCCGGTGGCGCCGAGCCGGCCGCCGGTGTCACGGCCGACACCGGCGAGCTGCTGCTCCTCCTGCACCGCCGGTACGCCGCCGACGACCCGCGCTTCACGCACACCGGCGACCGGGAGCTGCTCGACGACTGGCTCGCCGCCACCGCGCTCTGACACGCCGAAGGGCCCCGGGATCGCTCCCGGGGCCCTCCGCTCAGGGGCGTCACGGCGCCGCCGGGCGCCCCACCAGCTCGCGCAGCACGTCCTCCATCGTCACGAGGCCGGCCGGCTTGCCGTCCTCGTCGAGCACGGCCGCCAGGTGCGTCCGGCTGCGGCGCATCGCGGTGAGGACGTCGTCGAGCGGCGTCGCCGCCCGGACCCGGGCGATCGGCCGCAGCGCCGACACCGGGAACGGCAGGTCGCGCGGGGTGGCGTCCAGGGCGTCCTTGACGTGCAGATAGCCCAGGATGCGGCGCTCGGCGTCGAGCAC
>NZ_MWIG01000126.1:0-1570 GCF_002156145.1 Streptomyces sp. NRRL B-24572
GTTCCTCTCCCCGCGGGACATCCGCGAAGACGTAACGGTCTCTTGCGACGCTGTTTGAACACCCCACCCAGGCGTCAGCGGACTCGCATGCCCTGCCGGAGCCCCGAGGTACACGGGAACCCGTCGACACCCCAGGTGCTCCCTACACCCAAGGCCCCCTCGGGCTCCAAGACTTGACCACCCCCACGCCTGGTGCCGGGGACGCTGCTGACCGTCCCTGACGCCAGACCCATAGATCACGGTTTGTCGCCTCGTGTCCGAGCTGTGACGCACGGTCAATCTAGACCATCAACGCCCGTCAGGAGAGGGGATGTATGCAATTTGTGGTCAAGCTTTGAAGGGGAGTTCACCTACGGGTGACCACTCGGGGATGCCCTGTCGGCGGAGAGGGGCCCGTGACCTGTGAAGACGATCGTTTCCGGGGTCGCGGAACCTCTAACTCCGGTGCGCCTGAAGGGGATTCGAAGGGCGGACGGCCCTGCACGCGGTCCGGGTCTCGCGGAGAAACGGGACCGAAAACAACCCCTGTCGGGCCTGGTCGACGCGTTCGGTCCGGCCTTCGCGGTACGTGTGGGAGCCGGTCGTGGGGATGCCGTTCCTCCCGCGCGGTCAGTCCTCGAAGTGGAGTGCGCCCGGAGTCGCGTACCGGCCCGGCTCAGGGCGACGGAGGGTGTGTGGCCAGCCAGTGCCGGGCGATCTGTTCGCGCGTGGCGACCCACGCGCCGCCGCGCCGGGCGATGTGCCGCAGGAAGCCGTCGAGCACACGAATGCGGCCGGGTCGGCCGATGATCCGGCCGTGCATGCCGACGCTCATCATGCGGGGGCGTTCGGCGCCTTCCCCGTGCAAGGTGTCGAAGGTGTCGACGAGATACGTGAGCATGTCGTCCGCGGTCGTGAACCCGTGGACGAGCAGGAACTTGAAGTCGTTCGCGTCGAGGCTGTACGGCACCACGAGGTGCGGCCGGCCGGCCGCCTCGACGTAGAAGGGCAGGTCGTCCGAGTAGTCGTCGGAGTCGTAGAGGAAACCGCCCTCCTCGACGACGAGGCGCCGTGTGGCGGCGCTCGTCCGGCCGGTGTACCAGCCGACGGGCCGGCGGCCGACGAGCCGCTCGATCACCGCGGTCGTGCGTGCGATCCCGGCCCGCTCGACGTCCTCGGGCACGTCGAGGTGGTCGATCCAGCGCCAGCCGTGCCCGGCCACCTCCCAGCCGGCGGCGCCCATCGCGCGCGCCGCGTCCGGATTGCGCTCGAGGGCCTGTCCGACGGCGTGGACGGTGAGCGGCACGCCGTGCGCCCCGAGCGTGCGGTGAACGCGCCAGAACCCGGCCCGCGAACCGTAGGCGAACATCGACTCGGCGTTCAGATCACGACCGCCGGCCACGGGTGGCGCGCCGACGACCTCGTGCAGAAACCCCTCCGAGGCCGGGTCGCCGTCGAGGACGTTGTGCTCGCCGCCCTCCTCGTAGTTGAGGACGAGGCTGACGGCCACACGGGCGCCACCGGGCCAGGCGGCATGCGGCGGCTCGGCACCGTAGCCGACCAGATCGTGGCGGTACTCGGACAAGGACGG
>NZ_MWIG01000127.1:0-40810 GCF_002156145.1 Streptomyces sp. NRRL B-24572
CCTCGCGCAGGCTCGCCTCCTCGACGGCGAAGACGACCGCGGCCCGTGAGGACTCGCTTCCGTCCACGCCGACGACGAGGGTCGGTGGGTGCACGGCACTGTGTTCGGGTTCGCGGACCACGACGGCAGGACAGGAGGCGCGCGCGGTGAGCGGGACGACCACGGAACTCTCGCTGAACACCTCGGCCGCCCTGCCGAGACGGCGTGAGCCGACGACGAGTGCGGCGTGCGCCGCCATGTCACGGAGCACGGTCGCCGGCATGCCGTTCACGAGTTCCGTCGCGATCCGCAGACCGTCGTGGAGTTCCCGTACGAGGTCCTCCGCATCGGCGATCGCCGACTCGGCACGGAGTCGCAGGGCGCTCTGGTGGGCGACCGCGTCGTACCGGAGCCCGTCGTGTGCAGCCGGCACGACGGTGACCAGCCGGAGCGCCAGTCCTCTTCTTCGTACGGCCCCGGCGGCGGCCCAGACGAGAGCGGGGATCGACTGCTCCCGAGGGTCGACTCCGAGCAGCATCTCGTTCACGTCTCCTCGACCCGGGTGGCAAAGGCGGGTGGGACGATCTCCACCGGGGAACGGGCGTGGTGGAGCAGGACGTGGGCGACACGCCCCAGGGACGGGCCCGCGCCCAGGACTCGGTGTTCTCTGCCCATCACGAGCAGATCGGTGTGGGCGGTCGCCTCCACCAGGATGCCGGGCGTGCTCGTGCCCGTCTCCACGAGATGGCTGACGTTCAGCCCCGGATAGAAGTCACGCACGCGGTCGGCGAGCGCCTTGACCTCGTGCACGCGCTGCCGCGCGAGCTCGTCGAGGTCGTCCAGCATGGTCGCGACGCTGCCGACGTGGGTGAGCACGTTCCACACGCTCACCAGTCGCAACACCGCCTTGCGGGCATCCGCCTCGGCGGCCGCGACGAGCAGCCAGCCGAGATCCGAGGCACCGTGCACAGCCGCCGTCACCGAGCCCGACTCGGGACGGTCGCTGTCACCACGGACGACGATCACGGGCACCTCCGCACGGGCTGCCACGCCCAGACCCACGGAACCGAGCATGAGCGAGGAGAATCCGCCGAGGCCCCGGTTGCCCACCACGATCGTTCCCCGGTGGCCGCCGGCCGCCCGGAGACCGGCGACGGGCTCCTGACGGCTCAGTTCCCTCGTGACGGAAAGGTCCGGAAAGCGCTCCTGGACCGTGCTCGCGGTCTCGATCAGCAGGTCGCGACCCGCCTCGCGTACCGCCTGGATCGTCTCGGCATCGGCGAAGAGGGCCCGGCGGTCGGTGTCGGCGGCGTGGACGAGATGCAGGGGCCGCCCCCGTAGGGCCGCCTCGGCGGCGGCCCAGAGCACGGCCGTGCGCCCGAAAGGGGACCCGTCGACTCCCGCGACGACGTTGCCGAGCTCCGGCCGAGCGGGGATCTCGCTGGTCATGGCTTCCTCCTCGGGAGTACGCCCGGCGCTCGGGAGCACGCCCCGAGGGGGGACACCTCCCACGCTGACACCGTGGCGAGCCTCCCGGGGATGGGCCGTTCGGACCCGATCGAGACCTGCCCGGCCCTGCTGCCGGAAGGCACGGGACCACCAGCCTGAAGTTCGGGACGTCCTCTCCGATCCGGACCACGCGCGGAACGGAGCGGACACGACTGAGGAGGCACGCCATGACGGCTCAGGTCACTGTCGGTCTGGACGGCTCGAAGGAAAGCCTCGCCGCCGTGGGTTGGGCGGCGACGGCAGCGGTGTTGCGCGAAGAGCCCCTCCGTCTGGTGCACGTGGAGGAGTGGCCGAACACCCCGGACGTACCCCTGCCCTACGCCCGCACCTCGGCCGAACGGGCCGGCAGTCTCCTGCGGGACGAAACAGTCCGCGTGCAGAAGGACCATCCCGGCCTCGAGGTGCTCACGGAACGTGCACGTGGCCGGGCGGCCGAAGAACTGACGGCCGCCGCGAACGAGGCAGATCTGACGGTGCTCGGATCTCGTGGGCTCGGTGGAATCCGTGGCTTCATCGTCGGCTCGGTCTCCCTCGCCGTCGTCAGCTCGGCGCGCCGACCGGTCGTCCTCGTGCGCTCGAAGGGCGCACCACCAGCTCCCGAGGGCGGGATCGTGGTGGGTGTCGACATCCGCCATCCCTGCGAAGCCCTGCTCGCGTTCTCGTTCAACGAAGCCGCCCGCAGGAACACGCCGCTGCGGTTCCTGCACAGCTGGACGCTTCCCGCCTCGTACGGCTACGCGTCCATCATGGCCCCGGGGGTCGGCGAGGAGCTGGGCGGCCACCTCCTCGGGGGTCTGGACGACCTGTTGGAACCGTGGCGGAAGCGGTACGCGGGCGTGGACGTGGCGGCCGAGACGACCATGGGCCCGCCTGCGTACGAGCTGGTCGAGGCGTCACAGACCGCGCAGCTCGTCATCGTGGGACGACGCAGCCGGAAAGTCCCCCTCGGCGCGCATCTCGGCCATGTCGCCCATGCGGTCATCCACCACAGTCCCGCGCCGGTCGCCGTCGTCCCCCTGATGTGAGGAGGCGCCTTCCCACAGCCCCGTGCTCCGCCCCGCGCCTCCCGGGCACGGCGCCACCCACGTCCAAGTCACGCCGCCAGTCGCGATGTGAAGGGCCTGGCCCACCAGATCGTCAAGACCCGGACCGCAACTCGCGAACCCGGGTGCGGAAGACGCGCCAGCGTCGCTCGTTGGCGTGCACCAGCGTCGCCGACTCCGCCATCAGATCCGCCGCCCGGTCCAGCAGCTCGGAGGCCGAATAGAGGTAGGAAGGGGCGGTTCGCTCGCCGCCGAGGTCGGCCCGCAGCGCTGCCGGGGCGAAGTCGACGCGGGTCAGCAGGTCGAGGGCGCGTCGCAGCAGCCGCGCGATCAGGGCCTGCAGGCCCGCCGACTGCCAGTCGTCGGCGATGATCCGGTGCCGCTCCCCGAGCAGGTCGGCCAGTGCCGGATACGTAGCCAGGCTTCCGGCCATCTCCCACGCCTGCTCCATCGCCCCGGACAGCCAGACACTCGTGTGCTCAAGGTCGTCCGCCAGTAGCCCGACCTCACGCTTCAGCCTCTGCAGTTCGGGCGGCTCACCCTCCCCTTCCATGAAGAGAATGCCCGACTCCGCGACCAGGCCGGGGGCGTTCAGGTCCTCCGTGCCGGCGAACGCGATCGCCGACACCTGCTCGCCCACGCCGATCACGCTCCAGCGGTCGGCCAGCGCCTTCAGCGCCCGAGACCGCGCCTGCAGCTCGCCGGCCTGCCGCAGCGGCGCCTGCGAGTAGTACTCCTCATGCTCGCGATGGAACCGCGCGAGATTGTCGATCAGCTGCAACAGCGACTCAGGGGGCCCGAGCTGCGGTTTGTCCTCGGCCATGTCGGCAGTGTGCACCAAGTGCCTCGCGTCAGCGCGTCCGGGCGCGCCCGCCACAGGAGATTCGAGCCCGCCCGGCACTCGGAGCTCATGTACGCGACGGCCCTCGGTCGGCAGACCCGGACGGCGTGCCGGGCGCGCCCGGCCCCCGGACGCGGCGGCCGGTCACCCGGCGCGGCGAGAGCGTCACCATGGTTTCGCGCCCACCCCCGGCCCACGGCTCCGGCCTGCCGGCGGCATTGATCCTCTGTACCGAGGTCTCGTCCGACACCGTGCGTACCGGACCGACGAGGAGCACGCTCCAGCCCTGGCTGAACGCTTCGTCCAGGCGATCCTCCTCGAAGGCGACTTCCGCGCCGGACGCCGCGCTGCGCGCGAGGGGCGAGCCCGCGGCGGTCACGAAGACGACTTCCCGGTCGACGACCCGGTAGTTCACGGGGATCACCATGAGCCCGTCCCCTCCTTCGACGGCGACCCGGCCGACGCCGTGGCCGTCGAGCAGCTCCCAGCATTCCGCCTCGCCGATCTCCTCCAGTCGTGCCCGATACCCGGCACGGGACCCTCCCGGCGCGAGGTCGGCCGTGGATCCGGTGAGATCCTGGACGGTGGTTTCCAGGGCGTTCGCGAGCCGGACCAGGAATTCGATCCCCGGAGCAGGCACCCGCTCCTCCACGTAGGCGATGTAGCCGGGCGTGGAGCCGGCCCGTTCGGCCACGTCCTCCCGGGAAAGGCCGAGTTGCGCGCGCCTGGCGCCGACGCGGCGGCCCAGGTCACTCGTGGCACGCGGGGCGTGTCGGTCGCCGGCTGTGCTCATCACGGCTCTCCTTCCGTGGTCTCGGAACGCCACTGGGGTACGACGGCGACCGGACACGAGGCGTGGTGCAAAGCACGGTGGGCGACCCTGCCGAGTTCCAGGCCGATGAGCCCGTCCCTGCGCCGTGCCCCGACGACCAGCAGGTCGGCGGCGGCCGAGCGCTCGGTCAGTATCGTGTGGGCGGGACCCTCGACCGAGCTCCTGCGCAGGCGAACCCGGGGATGTTCGGACGCCGCGGTCTCAAGGGCCTTGTCGAGCAGTTCGGTGGACTCTTCCGCGAAGTAGACCGCCCCGGCGCGCTTCATCAGCAGGTGGTCGGCCGGTCCATGCGCCGGTCGTCGCCAGGCGCGGACGACGTCGAGTTCCGCGTCCCGGGCCGCCGCCTCACGGAAGGCGAACCGTACGGCCGGCGAGTCCACGTCGTGCTCGCCGACGCCGAGCAGGACTCGCTCGTGACGTGCCTCCAGGGCCTGCCGGTCCCCACGGACGACGACGACCGGGCAGTGGGCACGGGCGGCCACGACGAGGCTGACGGAGCCGAGCAGAAGGTCCGCGAACTCACCGCGTCCACGGGACCCGACGACGAGGATCGAACCCTCCCGCCCCTCCCTGAGCAGCCCGGTGGAGGCGTCCTCGGCGAGGACATCCGTGATGATGGGGAGGTCGGGCGCACGGCGTCGGGCGCGTTCGGCCGCGGTGCCGACGATGTTCCCGGCGAGGACCTGGCCCGAGGGCCGTTCCATGGCCCAGGTCGGGACGACTCCCTCGTACCGTTCCCACATCGAGGCGTGGACGATCCGCAGGGCAAGCCCGTGCCGTACCGCTTCGTCGACGCCCCAGTCCAATGCCGTGAGACTGGCGTCGGACCCGTCGACTCCTACCACCAGGGGCGATTCCATCGTGCCCACTACCTTCCGGGTCGAGTGGTGACCTGCTGTCACGCTCGCACCGGGCGGCAGGCGCTGGATAGGGCCGGTCGGTCCCAGGCGTGGTCCGCCCGGACCACGCGTGAAGGCGGCGCCGAGACACGACGAAAGGAGGGGCCCATCCGCTTCTCGCGGATCCTGATCGCGCGGTGCGCGGCTCGAAGCCGCTTCCCCGCGTCCCTGGGGCGGGCCCCTCCTCACCTTCAGGAAAGCACCGGTCGAGGGTCTGTGCCAGGGCTGTCCGGGTCCTGACGTGCCCCTTTCGGCCCTTGCCGCTGCCGGCCGGCGGCGACACGCTCTCAGCAACAGGACTCGGGGGGCAGGAGTACCGGAGGCAGGTCATGAAGCACCCGCGTACCGTCGACGACGTGATGACCCATGCCGTGGTCTCCGCCAGGCTCGATGCACCGGTCAAGGAGATCGTCCGGTCCATGCGGCGCTGGGGGGTGAGCGCGGTTCCCGTGCTGTCGGCCGAGGGGCGGGTGGTCGGCGTGGTGTCCGAGGCGGACATTCTCGGCAAGGTTCCTGGAGGGGACCGGGACAGCGTGGGATCGGTGACGGCGGGCAGTTTGATGTCGGCGCCGGCCGTCACCGTTTCGCGCGGCACCACGATCGCGGGGGCCGCTCGGCTGATGGGGCGGGGGCGTCTCAAGCGACTTCCCGTGGTGGACGAGGACGGCCGCCCGGTCGGCGTCGTCAGCCGGGGCGACCTGCTCAAGGTCTACCTTCGCTCCGATGCCGAACTCGCCGGGGACGTGAGGCACGAACTCCTCGCGCACCTGATCCCCGAAGGCGACGCCGCACTCACCGTACGGGTCGCGGACGGCGCGGTGACGCTCACCGGACGCCTGCCCCGGTCCGTACCCACGGATCTGGCCCTGCGGCTGACCCGGGCGGTGCCCGGCGTGGTGGACGCGGCGGCGGAGTTCACGGCCGAGTAGCGCCCTTCGCATCATGCGGCGGAAAGTGCTGGACCCGCGCGTCCGGGCCCGGGAACACCAGAGTGACCCGGCCCGTGTCCGACCATCGGACGTCGAAGGGGGGAGTGCCGTCCACATGGTGCAGCCCGACGATCTCACCGTCACGCCCCTCGTCCCCGACCGTGGCACCGCCCACGATCAGCCGATCGCCGAGGTGAGCCCACAATCCGGCGCGTGGCTTCTCCTGACCTCGCCGTGTTCCGGTCGCAGTCATCGTTCTCGCCTCCCGGCCCGCGCGCCCGGCCGCGGCCCTCCCGAGACCGGCGCTCTCGCCTCCACCGTGCGTCCGGCCGGCCGACCGTCATAGGGGCGAACAGTCCCGGAAGGGGACCATTCGGCACTGCCCGGGGGCGGGTTTCGCGCAGCAGGGTGAGACCTACCGGGGCCGCCGCTTCCGGGAAGGAGGACCGTCATGCAGCATCGCACGGTTTTCGAGGTGATGACCCACGACGTGGTCACTGCCGCCCCGGAGACCTCGTTCAAAGGGATCGCCCGTCTCTTCGCCGATCACGACGTCTCGGCGGTCCCGGTCGTCGACCCGGACCGACGCCTTCTCGGTGTGGTCTCGGAGGCCGACCTGCTGCGGACCACCGCCGAGCTCCCCGATCTGGAGGGCCGCCCAGCGGGCATCCGATGGGTGTCCGAGGAGAAAAGGCCGCCCGATGCGGAGACGGCCGCCCAGCTGATGACCTCGCCCGCGGTCACGGCCCAGTCGAACTGGAATCTCGTCGAGACGGCCCGGGCGATGCACCGCGCAGAGGTGAAGCGGCTTCCCGTCACCGACGAGACCGGTCGGCTCGTCGGGATCATCAGCCGCAGCGACCTGCTGCGACCCTTCCTGCGCGGTGACACGGCGATCCGTGACGAGATCGAGCACGACGTCCTGGCCGGCACTCTGCGCCTCGCCCCCGACACGATCCGTGTGACCGTCGACGACGGAGTCGTCAGGCTGACGGGCCGGGTCGACGAGCGCGCCGACATCCCCGTGATCGTTCGGCTCTGCCGCTCGGTCGACGGAGTCGTCGCCCTGCACGAATCGATCGAGTACGCCTATGACAACCTCACGCTCGACGTGGAGCCACCGCGATGAACGCCCTTTGGGTGACACCGGTCATGCCCGACTACGAAAGTGCCCGGGCGACGTTCTCCTGGCGACGCGAGCGGTCCCGGCTCGCCGGGCTGCCGGACGGCGGCGTCAACATCGGATACGAGACGGTCGACCGGCACCTGCGCGAGGGCCACGGCGAGCGCGTCGCGCTGCGCTGCGTCGCACGCGACGGATCGGTGCAGACGGTGACTTTCGCCCGGCTCGCGGCCGAGAGCTCCCGCTTCGCGCACGTACTGGAAACGCTGGGCGTGGAACGCGGCGAGCGGGTGTTCACCCTGCTCGGCCGACGGCTAGAGCTGTACGGCGCCGTCCTCGGCACCCTGCGTGCCGGGCGAGTCCTCTGCCCCCTGTTCACCGCCTTCGGACCCGAACCCGTCGCGCTGCGCATGGAGCTGGGCAACGCCAGGGCTCTGGTCACGACCCGGGAGCTGTACGAGCGCAAGGTGGCCCCGGTGCGGTCCCGTCTTCCGCACCTGCGCCACGTGCTGCTTCTCGACCCCGGGACCGACCCGCCCCCCGACATCCTCTCCTTCCCCGCTCTCACGTCCGCCGCGCCGGACGAGTACACCGTGGCGCCGACCGATCCGGCCGAGCCGGCGCTACTGCACTTCACCAGCGGTACGACGGGCACCCCCAAGGGCGCGATTCACGTGCACGAGGCGGTCCTCGCCCATCACGTCACCGCCGCCTACGCCCTGGACCTGCACGAGGGCGACGTCTTCTGGTGCACCGCCGACCCCGGCTGGGTCACCGGAATGTCGTACGGCGTCATCGCCCCGCTCACCCACGGCGTGACGACCGTCGTCGACGAAGGGGACTTCGCCCCCGCCCGCTGGTACGGAATCCTCGCCGACCAGCGCGTCACCGTCTGGTACACGGCCCCCACCGCGCTGCGCATGCTCATGCGGGCCGCACCACGCGGCGGCGGCCCGACGCCTGGCGCACGCCACGACCTCTCCGCGCTCCGGTTCGTCGCGAGTGTCGGCGAGCCGCTCAACCCCGAGGCCGTGCACTGGGGCCGGGAGGCACTCGGGCTGCCGGTCCACGACACCTGGTGGCAGACCGAGACCGGCGCCATCATGATCGCCAACTTCGCGGCCGATCCGGTGCGGCCCGGTTCGATGGGCCGACCGCTTCCCGGAGTCGAGGCCGCCGTCCTGGCGTGCGGCGATGACGGCCGGGCCGCGATCGACGACGGGCGCGTCCAGATCCTGAAGGAGCCGGGCGCCCAGGGCGAACTCGCCCTTCGAGCGGGCTGGCCGTCGATGTTCCGAGGCTACCTCCACGAGCCGAGCCGTTACGAGGCGTGCTTCGCCGACGGCTGGTACCTGACGGGCGACCTCGTCAGCCGCGACTCCGACGGCTGGTACTGGTTCGTGGGCCGGGCCGACGACGTCATCAAGTCCGCGGGTCACCTCATCGGGCCGTTCGAGGTGGAGAGCGCGCTCATGGAGCATCCGGCGGTCGCCGAGGCCGGAGTCATCGGACGCCCCGACCCGCTGGCCGGCGCGATCGTCAAGGCGTTCGTGCTGCCGCGCCCCGAGTACCGTCCCGACAGCGAACTGCGGCGCGACGTCATGGCGTTCGCCCGTCGGCGTCTCGGCCCGGCCGTCGCCCCCCGGGAGATCGAGTTCGTCACGGATCTGCCCCACACCCGCAGCGGAAAAGTGATGCGCCGCCTGCTGCGGGCCCGCGAACTGGGCCTGCCCGAGGGTGACGTGTCGACGCTGGAGTCCCCCGAACCGTCCGGGACGGTCGGCACGTCCAGGAAGGAGCCGTGATGGCCACCGCACACGGCGGCACGTCCGCCGAAGCATCGCCGACGAAGCGTCCCCGTCGCACCCGTGCACCCGCGTCGCCCTCTCGCACTCCAGCGGCGGCCCATGACCTGGACCTCCTGCGGCAGATGCTGCTCATCCGGCGGTTCGAGGAACGGTGCGTGGAGCTCTACAGCTCGGCGGCCATCCGAGGCTTCGTCCATCTCTACATCGGCGAGGAGGCGGTCGCCGTCGGTGTCCACCAGGCGCTCTCCGAGCAGGACGCGGTGGTCTCGACGTATCGCGAGCACGGTCACGCACTGGCCCGCGGCGTGCCGCCCGACGCGGTGATGGCGGAGATGTACGGGAAGACCACCGGGTGCAGCCACGGCCGAGGCGGCTCCATGCACCTCTTCGACGCGGCGCGCCGCTTCTACGGCGGCAACGCGATCGTGGGCGGCGGGCTGCCGCTCGCGGCCGGTCTGGCCCTCGCTCACCGGATGCGCCACGAGTCCCCGGTGACCTGCTGCTTCTTCGGTGACGGGGCCTTCGCCGAGGGCGAGTTCCACGAGACCGCCAACCTGGCGGCGCTCTGGGGACTGCCCGTGCTCTTCGTCTGTGAGAACAACCTGTACGCGATGGGGACGGCCCTCGCCCGCGAACACGCCCAGACGGACCTCGCCATGCGGGCAGCGTCGTACGGCATGGCGGCCTGGGCCGTCGACGGCATGGACGTACGCGCCGTGGAGAAGGCGGCGCGCGGGGCGGTCGAGTCCATCCGCGCCGGCAACGGACCACACTTCCTGGAGATGCGGACGTATCGCTTCCGAGCACACTCGATGTACGACCCGGACCGGTACCGGCCGAAGGACGAGATCGAGGAATGGAAACGGCACGACCCCGTCACGGGCCTCGCCGATGGCATGACCGCGGCCGGTCTCCTCGACACCGCCGCGTTGGAGGCTCTGGACCACGAGGTCATGGAGGAGATCGACCGAGCCGTCCGAATGGCCGAACAGGCCCCCGAGGAGCCGGCCGAAGACCTGCTGCTCCATGTCACCGGCCGCCACGAGGAGGCTCCGTCATGAGCACGCGTACGCGACCACGGGCGCATCCCGACGACGGCACCATCACATACAGGGAGGCCCTGCGGGAGGGGCTGCGCGAGGCCCT
This sequence comes from Streptomyces sp. NRRL B-24572, assembly GCF_002156145.1. Taxonomy (NCBI): domain Bacteria; kingdom Bacillati; phylum Actinomycetota; class Actinomycetes; order Kitasatosporales; family Streptomycetaceae; genus Streptomyces; species Streptomyces sp. NRRL B-24572. Next base: position 10,110 of record NZ_MWIG01000127.1, read on the forward strand.
GGCAGCGGACGACCGGGTCTTCCTCATGGGCGAGGACGTGGGCCGCTACGGCGGATGCTTCGGGGTGAGCCTCGGTCTCCTGGAGGAGTTCGGGCCCGAGCGTGTCCGGGACACGCCCCTGTCGGAGTCCGCGTTCGTCGGAGCCGGTATCGGCGCCGCCCTGGCCGGGATGAGGCCGGTCGTCGAGATCATGACGGTCAACTTCAGCCTGCTGGCCCTCGACCAGATCCTCAACAACGCCGCCACCCTGCGACACATGTCGGGCGGACAGCTCGGCGTGCCGCTGGTGATCCGCATGACGACGGGCGCGGGACGGCAACTGGCCGCCCAGCACTCCCACAGCCTCGAAGGCTGGTACGCGCACATTCCCGGTCTTCGTGTCCTGGCGCCGGCCACGGTCGACGACGCCCGCCACATGCCGGCGGCAGCGCTTGCCGACCCCGATCCGGTCCTGATCTTCGAACACGGCAGCCTCTACAACACGGCCGGCATGCTCGATCCGGCGGCCCATGATGTCGACCTGGACCGGGCGGCCATCCGGCGCGAGGGCACCGACGTCACCGTCGTCGCGTACGGCGGTTGTGTGTCCAAGGCTCTCGAAGCCGCAGAGGCGATGGCTGGGGAAGGGATCAGCGCGGAGGTCGTCGACCTGCGAACACTGCGGCCCCTGGACGACGCCACGATCGTCGGCTCGGTCCGGCGGACCCACCGGGCCGTCGTGGTCGACGAGGGCTGGCGCAGCGGCAGTCTGTCGGCCGAGGTCGAGTCGCGTATCTACGAACAGGCGTTCTTCGACCTCGACGCGCCCGTCGAACGGGTCTGCAGTGCGGAGGTCCCCATCCCGTACGCCCGCCGGCTGGAGGAGGCGGCGCTCCCCCAGCCGGCCGGAATCGTGGCGGCGGCGCGCCGGGTGGTGAGCTGAGATGGCCGAGTTCACCATGCCGTCGCTCGGCGCCGACATGGACGAGGGCATGCTCTCCCAGTGGCTGGTGCACCCGGGTGACCAGGTGACGCGGGGCGACGTCGTCGCCGTGGTCGAGACCGCCAAGTCCGCGATCGAGGTGGAGTGTTTCGACAGCGGTACGGTCGAGGCCCTCCTCGTCGACGAAGGCACCACCGTGCCGGTGGGCACCCCACTGGCACGTATCGGCACGACCGCCGAAATCCGGCCGGCCGAAAGCCCGTCCACGGAAAGACCGCTCGTCGAAAGCCCGCCGACGTCGACGCCCCTCGTCCGCCGATTCGCCAAGGACCGGCACGTCGACCTCGCCGCCGTCCATGGTTCGGGCCCGGGAGGCAGGATCACACGCGCCGACGTGGAGCACTCGGAACTGGAGCCGGAACCAGCACCAGCACCGGAGCGCGACGTGTCCGTGCCGACGACACGGCCGGCGAAGCCAGTGCACAGTGACGACTCGACCGCGGAGCGTCCTGCTCCGGTGCGCGTGAAGTCCTCACCGCTCGCGCGGAGTCTGGCCGCGGAACTCGGCGTCGACCTCGCCGAAGTGACCGGAACGGGCCGGGGCGGCAGCGTCCGTGCAGAGGACGTCCGTTCCGCCGCAGCCGACAAGGGAGCACCGCGGCAGGCCGTCCCGGAAGCGGCACGATCGGCCACAGCCCGGCTCATGAGTCGCTCCAAACGGGAGATCCCTCACTTCTACCTGTCCACTACCGTGGACATGGCAGCGGCCCTGGAGTGGATGCACGCCCGCAACCGCGAACTGCCGCTGTCCGCCCGCCTCGTGCCCGCCGCACTCACCTTCAAGGCCGTCGCGACGGCAGCGCGCGAAGTGCCCGAGCTCAACGGGCACTGGGGCGACGACGGCTTCGTCCCGGCGGAGGAGGTACGGCTGGGCATTGCCGTTTCCTTGCGGGGCGGTGGCCTTGTCGCCCCGGCCCTCGCCCACGCGGACACGCTCTCCGTGGCCGAGGTGATGGCCGCGCTCAAGGACCTGGTGGCACGGGCACGGGGCGGTCGGCTCCGAGCGTCGCAGACCGCCGATCCCAGTCTCACCGTCACGAACCTCGGCGACCAGGGCGTCGAGGCGGTGTTCGGCGTCATCTACCCGCCGCAGGTCGCGCTCGTCGGCCTCGGCAGGATCGTCGAACGACCGGTGGCCGTGAACGGCCTGCTGGGAGTACGTCCCGTGCTGACGGCCACACTGTCCGCCGATCACCGAGCCGCCGACGGCGCCACCGGCGCTCGTCTCCTGACCGCCATGGACCGGCTCCTGCAACGACCGGAGGAACTGTGAACCACGACCAGGCAAAGGCGTTCGTTCGGCAAGCCGTGCAACGTGTCGTCCCCGGCGCCGAGTTCACCGGTCTCGATCCCGGCGTGTCCCTGCGCGCCACGTTCGAGATGGATTCGCTGGACTTCCTCGAGTTCGTCGAGGCGCTCGCCGAACTCAGCGGGACGGAACTCACCGAGGACGACTATCCGGCCCTCGACACCTGGGACGGCTGCGCCGCTCGCCTGGTGGGCGAGGCACACGGCTCCGCGCAGGGAAGGAGAGGGTGATGCGTCACCGCAGGATCGACCGGCTGATGACCCGTGAGGTGGTGAGCGTCCGTGGCGACGCCCCGTTCAAGGAGATCGCCCGCACGCTCTCGCGCCACCAAGTGACCGCTGTTCCCGTGGTGGACGGCGAGGGCCGGGTGGTCGGGGTGGTGTCGGAAGGGGACCTGCTGCGGAAGACCGCCGACCAACCCGCCACACCAGGTGACCCGCCGGCCGTCCCGGCCCTGGAGGCGTGGGAGCGGGCGAAGGCCGAGGGGACGCGGGCCGAGGAGCTGATGTCCGCACCCGCCGTGTGCGCCCGTCCGGATTGGACCGTGGCGGAGGCGGCACGGCTGATGGAGGTCCAGGGGATCAAGCGGCTCGTCGTCGTCGACGACGAGGACCGGCTGGTGGGCATCGTGAGCCGCCGCGACCTGCTGGGCGTCTTCCTCCGCGAGGACGACGACATCCGCCGGGAGATCGTCGAGGAGGTACTCGGCGAAACGCTGCGTCTCGGACCGGCCGTGCTCACCGTCGAGGTGCGAGACGGGAAGGTGGACCTCGCCGGCAGGCTGCCCTTCCGGCGCATGATCCCGGCGATCGAGCGCATGTGCGCGACGGTGGACGGCGTGGTCTCGGTCTCCTCCACCCGCCTCACCTACGACGTCGACGACACCTGACAAGGAGGTGCACGATCATGACCCGGAGCATCGTGGTCGGCCTGGACGGCACGGAACAGGCGAACGCCGCCGCGGAGTGGGCGACCGAGGAGGCGGTACTGCGCGGCACTCGCGTGCACCTGGTGTACGCGAAGGAACCGGTATCGGAGGCCGTGCTGTCATTCATGCCACAGGGGTTCGAGGACACGTGGGGCGAGGAGATGGTGGCGCGCACCGCCGCCGGACTGCGCGAGCGCCATCCCGGCCTGTCGGTGACCACCCGCCTGTTGCCCTCGGGTCCCGTGCCGGGCCTCGTCGCCGCGGCCGAGGAGGGCGAGCTGCTGGTCCTCGGCTCACGGGCCCTGGGCAGTGTGACCGGCTATCTGCTCGGCTCGGTCGGCCTGACGGTCGCCGGCACGGTCGAACGGCCCGTCGTCCTCGTACGGGCCGGCAGCAGCGAGACCAGTTCGAGAGGTCCCGTCGTGGCGGGGGTTGATGTGCGGCAGCCCGTGGACGCGGTTCTGGGTTTCGCCTTCGAGGAAGCCGCCCGGCGGGACTCCCCGGTCCATGTCGTGTATGCCGAGCAGCTTCCGCTGTTCGCCGGACTGGGACCCGCCATGGTCCCGGACATCCGACTCGCCGTGGCTCCGGAGATAGAGCGTTCGCTCCGAGAACTGCTGGAGCCCTGGCGGGCGAAGTACCCCGACGTCGAGGCCACCGCCCGCGTGGTGGTCGGATCGGCCGGCCTCGAACTGGTCGAGGCCGCCGGGGACGCCGCGCTCGTGGTGGTGGGTCGGCGTATGCGTCATTCGGCGCTGGGCGCGCGCATCGGCAGCGTGGCCCACGCGGTGCTGCACCACAGCCCGGCGCCCGTGGCACTCGTTCCCCACGCCTGAGCCCGGTACCGATCAGCTGTCGGCCGCAGCCGTACCTCCGTGACCTTGCACTCCGGACACGAGGTCGACGACACCCGGTCAGCGACCGCCCCGCCGTCTGCTCGCGTCTCCAGACCCTGGCCGCCCTGCGCGCATGCATGGCCGTCCCGGCCGTGGCCCGCAGCCGGCCCGACGCCACTCACCTCATGCCGGCACTCGCCCTCGCCTTCGCAGCGCCGGCACTGCTGCGCGTCCTCCCCCGCCACACGGTCACCCCCTGGTCGCGGGAGCCGTGCCGGCCTGGCCGCTGCTGCGCCCCGTACGGCGGCTCCTCCAACGCCCGCCGGAGGGCGGCCCGGCGGCACGCCCCGGGGCCGCGTACCCCTTGGCCACACGATTCAGAACCGGCACGCCGCCAGTGATGCACACCCTGATCGTCCTCGTCCTCCTGACGGAGATCTCGGGCACCCTCCGCGCCGGCGTCGACGGAGTCGCCGCCGCCACCCCGCTGCTCAACGTCGCGGCGCGGGCCGCTGATCCGGGACACCGCAGCCCCAGCCGCCGGACACGCCGTCGTCGGAGTGCCCGATGGGGCGATCAGCGGCCTTGCCCTAAAGGCTGTCCCGTAACCATCCGCCCTGGATCGGTTGCCACCGAACTTGGACCGGTTCCTGCGTGGCCGTGGCCGGGAGGCTTCACGCGTTCGTGCGGTAAGTCATGAACCAGTGGGTGTCGAAGTAGTGGGCCATCGTGAAGGGGTGGTCCTTCTCAAGGAGGATGCGGCAGACGAACTCTGCGGTTGAGCAGTCGAAGGGGACATTCTCGCCGTCGAATGTCTGTATGGTGACGGGCCAATGGGCAGGGTCTCCGTCGTCGATCTGCCAGCAGTACAGATTCTCGTGCTCGGTGCCTGCCCAGACGAGCAGGCCGTCCTCCTTCAAGTCGGTCCACGGTTCCTGGTTCAGATGGAGGTACGCATCGAAGGCGCCCTCCCCGAACGTCTCCACCATGCGCTTGTAGTCGCCGGGAAGACGCGTACCCATGCGCGCCTCAATCTGCGCCCAGTCGACGTCCGGTCGCTGGGGCGGCAGGATCCAGCCGGTGATGCCGATGAGCCGCTCGACCCAGTCTTCGTCCTGGCCGGCAATCCCCGCGGGCAGCACTTGTGCCTGCCGCGGGGTGACCGCCAGCACCGGCACGATGTCGCCCTGCGCATCCAGTGCGGTCCCCACGCCGAGCCACTGTCCTGCATGGGCCCAGGCCACTACCGTCTCGGCACGGCCTTCGAGGAGGTCGAGGAGACCCGCGCCCTGAACCTCGCTCACGCCCGGGGTCATGATGCCGTCCAGGACCAGGGCTCGTGGTTCCCCGTGACGGAAAGCCAGCTTCTCGACCAGCGTGTGCGGGTCGATGTCCTGCGAGAGGTACAGAACCCCGCTCGGCCGGGGGATCCGGTCCAGCAGGTTGTTGAGCATCGAATGAGTGAACTCCATGGAAGACAGGAAAGCGCACTCCACTGACAAGAGCCCGGGATCCGACTTCGATGACAATCGGTCCAAGTTCACTGTCCGGGGACAGCTATCGTGCGACGCCATTCGAGCAAGACGGTCCGCCCGCGAACCGCTCCCCTGCAGGGTGGGGCTATCCGGTGAGGGCGAGGTTGTGCAGGCGGGCGATGCCGTGCATCGCGTGCTGCACTCCATCGCCCCTCAGGCGGCAGTCACGCAGGATCTTCCAGGTCTTCATCCGGGCGAAGGCGTGCTCGACACGGGCGCGAACCGACTTGTGAGACTTGTTGTGTGCCTGTTTCCAGTCGGGCAGTTCCTCTCCCTTGCGGCGGCGATGCGGCATGACGAGCCCGGTACCCGGGTAGCCGCCATCAGCGATGGTCATCGTGTTGCCGACGGCGTCCTTCGCGCCGGACTCCGCCCAGGCCCGGCAGTCGTTGCGATTGCCCGGCAAAGGCCGGCCGACCACCACGACCAGGCGGGTGTCGGCGTCGATGACCACCTGATGGTTGGTGGAATAGCGATAGTTCTTCGACTGCTCGGCCACGGTGTGGTCCCGGGTGGGCACCAGGGTGCCGTCCACGATCAGCACCGCGTCCTTGGCGAACCGGCGACGGGGACGCAGCGCAAACCTCGGGCCGAGGTCGTCGATCACCCGGTCCACGGCCGACTTCGACACCCCGAACAGCAGGGCCAGTTGCCGCATCGTCAAGTTCGTCCGCCAGTAAGCAGCGACCAGCAGCGCCCGGTCCTCCAACGACAGCTTCCATGGCCGGCCTCGGCCTGGGGAGTCGGCACCCTCGCGACGCAGCGAGGTCACCAGCCTGCCGAAGAGGCGGGGGCTCAGACCGGTGAACGGAGCTATCCATGACGGCTCGGACGCCGTGATCACGCCTGACACGGTCGAGATCATCGCAGAGCAAGATCACTTACGGGACAGCCCTTAGACTCCGTCACCTTTTGCCTGGGATTAGCGCCCTGACGGGCCGCGCGATGGGCGCTGTCCGGTGTGCGGGCCGCCACAAATTGCGCCACGCGCAATTCGACGGAAGTGATGCGGCTCACTGTGGGAGTTGTTTCCTGTCCGTAGGGCTCTAAGAATTGAGGTGGAATTTATGCCTGCCAGGCCCTGCGCGTCAAGAGTGGTTTAATGTCTCCGGAATTTGCGCGTGGCGCAATTCATTCAAATTGCGCGTGGCGCAATTTCGCCGAATGATCTTGAAGCGTTGAGAGGCGAGAAAGTGCGAGCTGTCACTATGTCCAGCCACGGCGGCCCGGAGGTCCTCCGGCTCACGGAGATCCCTGAACCGGAGCCGACGGCCGGACACCACAGGGTCGAGGTCCTCCAGGCAGGGGTGAACTACGCGGACCTGCATGTGCGAGAAGGGGACTACCTGGCCGGTGTCACGCTCCCGTACGTCCCCGGCAACGAAGTGATGGGCTACAGCGACGGGCGGCGGGTGGTGGCCCTGACGCGCGGCGGAGGGTACGCGCAGGTCGCCATGGCCCACCACCGCTCCACGATCCCGGTCCCGGACGACATCGACGACGCCACGGCGATCTCGTTGACCCTCCAGGGCAACTCGGCCTGGCATCTGCTGCACACCGTGCTGCGCATCAGCCCGGGGGAGACTGTGATCGTGCCCGCAGCCGCCGGCGGCGTCGGGTCCCTAGCAGTGCAGCTCGCCACGCGGGCCGGAGCCCGCGTGGTGGCCCTGGCCGGCACGGACTCCAAGCGAGCTCTGGCCCTCGGCCTCGGGGCAGATGCCGTCGTCGACAGCACCTCGACAAGCCTGGCCGCAGACCTGCAAGAGGCGACCCATGGCACAGCCGCCGCGGCGCTGGAGATGACAGGCGGCGACACCCTCCACGCGACCCTGGAAGCGCTGGCTCCCATGGGCCGGATGGCGGTCTACGGAAGCGTCAGCGGCATCGAGACCACCATCACCACCCGCGACCTCATGGCCACGGGCAAGACGGTCAGCGGATTCTGGCTCCCCCTGCTGTTCGGGCACCGGACCGCGCTGCGCGACTCCATGACCGACCTCTTCCAGGCCGTACGGGACGGGGAACTCGCCGTCCCGGCGCCCACCGTGTACCCGCTCACCGAAGCGGCTCGCGCGCACGAGGACATGGCGGCCCGCCGAACCACCGGCAAGGTCGTTCTCAACCCCGCTTCCTGACTCGGCTCGGTATCGGCGCGGCTCGGACCCCGGTGCTCCGCCCCCACAAGGGGAGGGGCGAGGCCCCAGCCCGAGTCTGCTGCCCTCAATCGACCGGCTCGCCCAGGCGTTCCCGCAGGTCGCGCAGGACCGCCAGGCGCTCCGACAGCTCGGCGATCATCGTGTCGAGCTCGCTGCCGGCCTCTCCCGCAGAGGCCGGCAGCGTCGTACGCAGGAGCTGCTGGTACTCGCGCACCACGCCTGGGCGGGACGACTGCGGGGCGAGGTGGTTGAGCGTCGCCTCTACGGAGACCGTATTCACGCGCCACCCGCCTCCGTCCTGCCGATACGCCCACACCACGGTCCGGTCCTGTGGGTTGAGGGTGAGGCGGCAACCGGGTCCGGCCAGCGCGCTCAGCTCCGGCAGGCCGATCGCCCCGCTGCCCGCGAGTGCTGCCGCGTCCTCCGCTGAATCAGCCCACCCAGCCTGCGCCCAAGAGGCGTCCCCGATCGCCTCGGAGCCCCCGGCCCCACCCGCTGACAGCGCATCCGGCTGCTGTACGGATCCGGGCTGGAGTTCGTGCTCGCTGCCGAGCCAGGTGATCACCACCGCCCGCAGGTCCGGGTGGCCGGCCGGGAAGAGGAGGTGCGAGACGACCTCGACCTCCTGGAAGTCGAACCGTGGCAGGCGCATGCGGAATCGGTTGCCGTCGCGATGGGCGACCACATGGGGGCTTTCGTCCCACAGCCGACGGCAGTCTGGGTCCTCGTAGATCTCGCGCAGCAGGGAGGTCATGAAGCGGTCGGCCTTATGGCGCGCCAGGAACATGCGGATCATGGCCAGGTACACACGGGCATGATCTTCCCAGCCCACGTACTGCTTGCGGGCGTCCGGGTGCAGCAGGGCCCAGCGCATCAGGTTGGCGTCCGGCTCGACGACCCAGGGGTACCAGTCCGCCATCGCCCGGTTATAAGCGATCATGGACCAGCGGGCGTCGGTCACGTAGGCGGGGTGGGGCATCTGCTGGTCCAGCAAGAACTGGAGCGTGCGCAGCTCCGGAGGCTCCTCCCTCGGCCTGGCGCGGCCGATCAGGGCACCGCCCGGGGTGTAGTACAGGAGCGTCTGACGCTCGTCGGGCCCCAGGTGCAGTCGCGTGACCAGCTTCTCGACGGCGTCATGTGGGAGGCGGGGCACCGCGCCCCGTTCCAGCTGTCCGTACCACTTCTCGGACATGCCGATGGCGTGCGCCACCTCTGCCTGAGGGATGGCGCGACCGCGTCCCTCCTTCAGCCCCGCTGCGCGGCGCCAGGCCCTGAGCAGACCGGCCAGCCCCATCAGCTCTTCCGGGCCGAGTTCTCCCTCATCGCTATCGCCGAGACCCATGCGGCACCAGCTCCCATCACGTGCCGCCAGCTTGAGGCAGCTCGAAGGAGGCGACAACTCGAGTCACGTCGGCAAGGGCCGCGGCCCTTCTCCTGCCGATTCCTCTGACGCGCAGCCCGGACCGGTAGTCCTGTTCCGGTAGTCCTGTTCCGGTAGTCGTGTTCCGGTACTCCAGTTCCGATTCGGCCCTGAGAACGTGTGCAGGCCGGGGACGGAGACGGCTTTCCGCCCCTGAACGTTGCACGTCGGGCACCAATCATCCCGCTATTAGTTCTGGATTCAACATGGCATCCGAGCGCCCCAAGGGGAGCAGCCACGCAGAGCGAGTGATCCGGGTCATGCAGGCATTCGCCGAGCTCCCGGGAGACACGCATTCTCTGAAAGCCATTTCCGATCACACGGAATTGGATCCTGCGGTGGTGCACCGCATTCTCGCGGCCCAGGTCGCCGCCAAATGGGTTGAGCGCGTAGGCCGCGGCAAGTACCGGCTCGGCAGCCACGCCGCCCGCGCCGGGATGCAGGCGATGGCCGGCATGTATGACGGCATGGACCAGCACGAGATCCTCGTCGATCTGCAAGCGGACTGCGGCGGCCTCGTCCTCTTCTACAGCCTCGCCTCTGTCGGCGCGCGCCGCGTCTGCACCGACTACGCGATCGGCAACTACTGTCCGGACGACTTCGGCATGACCGCGTACGACATCTTCACTGCCGGATGCTCCCTGCGCACCGGCGCCTCCGGACGCACCCTGCTCGCGTACGTTCCCGAGAGCCTCCGCGAGATCGCGCTTGCCGAACCCATCCCTGAAACCGCCGGCCCGGGCGCACTCAGCAACGACGACCTTCTCGCGACCCTCGACGGAATCCGTATGCGGGGCTACGCCGTCGGACGCCAGGAATGCCTGCCCGGCTGGGACTCCGTAGCGGCCCCGGCCCTCTGGGGCGACACGGCACTCGGCGTCGTCCTGCTCCTCAAACCCCTGAGTGACATCCCGAACGACATCACCGATTACATCGACCAGGTCCTCGGGGCCGCCCAGCTCATCAGCCTGGCGGCCACCCAGGGTGGCCGGAACCCCCAGCTAGTCGCCTGACCACGAGAAAGCGCAGCCGCACCGTGCCCTTCTTCACCCACGTCCAGACCGCAGACGAAGCCCAGGCCCTGATCGCAGATCTCGCAGGCACGGGCCTGCGCCGTCTCGACGCGCTTGGCCGTCACCTCGGACCCGTCCGACTCGTCCTCGATCCAGAGCACAAGGAGATCTGGTGGGCTGCGCCCGACCGTGAGGCATGGGCTGTGGAGTCGACGCCACCAGGACAGTTTCTCGACCTCATCAGCGAGCGTGCTGATCCAGCCTGGGCTAATGAACCCCTGGCGCGTGCCGATTACCAGCGCATCCTCGACACGCTCATCCCCTCTGCCACACGGCATGCGGGGCGGCTTGGCGCCAGGCGGGACGGCTGAGGATGCCGCCGCCCTGGCCAGCGATAACGCCGTACCCCTCTGGTACTGAGCTGCCGTCCTGGACGACTTGCGGCGGCGGGGCGAGCGGTGCTCCTCCAGGCGAGTGGGGCGAGACACGCCGGCCGTCCCAGCGAGGCGTCCGGCTGCTGGAGCACACCGGCTGGCACTCTGGCCGGATCGACGTCTCCGACCCACGCCTGGCCTTCCGTCGCGCCACCCCCCGACCACCTCGCTGGGCGGCCGAAGAGGCCACGATCATCACCGCCTGGCGCGCACCGACGTCTCAGGGCCAGTCCGGCTTCACGATCTCCTCGCCCTCACCCTGAGGCTCCTCGAAGCGGGCGAAGAAGTCGCCCAGGGCCCCGGAGTGACCATCAAGGAGTTCGCGTCCCCACGTTCGTTGCGCTCCGTCAGTCGGCGCAGCAGCTCGTCACGGGCCACCGGGAAGTACAGCAGCCGCCACCGTCCGCCGGCCGACTCCACCAGCGTCTTCATCGCGTCGCGGTCCTTGCGGGGCCACAACCCGTGGTCCCACACCACGTCCCGGCCCTCGGCGACGAACTCCACCAGCCGTTCGTGCAGCTCTGCGACGACCGGGGCCTCCTTCTCGAAGTAGGCGTTCCCCGGGTAGTCGACGCCGTACCGGCCGTGCCGCTCGAATACCGCCTCGTCCACTGACAGTCGCACCGCACCCTGGGGCTCCAGCACCTGCTGGGCGTAGGTCGTCTTCCCCGAGCCGGTGAGCCCCACCAGCAGGAAGACCGTCGGAGCGTCGCGCTCGGCCACCGCCAACTTCCTTCACCACTTTCAGCGTTCCTCCCCGGCAGTCTGCCACCGTCGGCCGGACCGGAACACCTGGTTCCGGCCACCACCGCCCGAAGGGGCCGCCCGTGCCCGCCTCCACCCCCGCCCGCGAGCTGCGCGCTTACGTCCGCCACACTCGGCACCGTCGGCAAGGCCCGATCGTCGACCGCTTCCTCGACGAGCACCCTCGGGTGCAGTGGCTGCGCGCTCAGCAGCGACGTGAGGACGTCACTGCGATGGGCGATGCAGGAGCAGATCGGGAGCGAGGGAGATGGTCATCCACGGGGCGGCCTCGTGGCGATAGGAATGTCCTACGGGGTCGGTGCCGCTGCGGTCGTTGAGGCTGAAGCCGTTCACCGCGATCAGGTGCGGTGCGGTGTCGTCGACGGAGGCGATGGTGCTTGAGCACTCGGCGCAGAAGCCACGGTGAAGTGTGGGGTACGTCGAGTGCCACTTCGGCTCTCGGCCAGGGCCGGTCCAGGTCAGGGATTCTCGGCGGAAGCCGACCCAGAGGACGGCCGGTGCGCCGCTGATCCTCGTCTCGTGCTCGCACGAGCACAGGTGCGGGTCGATCGGGTCACCGACAACCCGGTAGGCGATGCGAAGGCATAGGCAATGTCCGGTCCGGACGGTCTCGGATCGGGTGGATTCCGAGACGAGACCCGGGACTCGTGCGTTATCGGCCGGCCAGGAGGGTTGGCCGGTCGAGGAGGCGGCGGTCATCAGTTTCTCGATTCGTTGAAGGGGAGCGTTGCTACCAGGAGGTGCTGTCAGCGAGTTCGGTGACGGGTTGGTGAGCGGCCTTGGGGATGCCGAGGAGGACGCGGGCCTGGTGGACTGCCTGGAGCTGCTCGGCCGCGGATGGGCCCCAGTCGAAGAACAGCAGGGTCTGCTCCGGGGTGGCCAGGATCCGGACGTAGGTACGACCGGTGGATGGATCGACAGGGACCGGGCCGAGGTTCGTGAGAGCGGCGGCATAGCGGACGCGCGCGCAGGGTTCGTGAGGGTCGGACAGGTACCCGAGGTACCGGGTGCCAGCGAGTTCGGCGGCGGTCTCCTCGCGGGCTTCACGGATCAACGTGGTCTCGGGGTCTGCGTGGTCCGCGGGTACCGGTGTGCCGCCGGGCAGGCAGGCCGCGCCCCTCTCGGGGTCGAGCAGGACGAGGACTCGCCCGTCCGGGGCGAAGGCCACGCCCACGACTGGCGGACCGTGAGGCCCTCGGGGACGGGGCCGGGGTGGAAAGGGAAGTGGTGACGGACTCGGGCCGTGCGCAGGACGCCGACTGTCAAGGACGCTGGGGGCGATCGGGAGCCCGTCCTCCAGGAACGCGGGACCGGCGCCGCTGATACGGGCGCGGAGCGCGGAGAGGGCACGGCGGGCGTCGCCCGGCGCCATCAGAGCGGGCAGGTCGGCGGGTTCAACGAATTCGACGGCCTCGATCTCGCCCGGTGCGGGCCGGATCGCCGCGATCTGGTCCTCGTCCCAGACGCCGCCGTCGAAGACGTGCAGGAGCTCGCCGGGGAACTTCATGGCGGGGGGCGTTGTGCGGCCGGCGGGGAGACCCAGTCGAGAGCCAGCCCGCGGGTGACGGTCGCCGTGACGCCGAGTTCCTCCTCCAGCTCTCGGGCGGCGCCCTGGGCGGGGGATTCGCCCTTGTCGACGGCGCCGCCGGGCAGCAGGCGGGTGGGGCGGTAGGTCACGCGCTGGAGCAGGACCTGCCCTCGCTGGTTGGTGATCAGGACGGAGGTTCCGGCCCACAGGGCGGCCGAGGCGCGCAACGCCCCGTACGCAGCCTCGTTCATCGCCACACTGGGACGTTCGTCGGGCGCAGAAGTCGTCGTCATCTCTCTCCGATCGTTGAGGCTTGCTCGTGGGCGACTGACACGGGGAGGGGATATCAGGTGGTCAACTGGGCCGGGTCGCCCTTCGTGGGTACGGGGGTGAGGCGGGTGAATTGCTCGGTCTGGATGATCTGGTTGCGGTCGGCTTCGGGAAGGCTGGCGAGGATGCCAGGCAGGGGCCGCTCGCGTGCGACCTCGCCGCGGTGCGCGAGGATCGCGCGCCACTTCACGTCGGCCCATGGGGTGACGTCGACGCTGGTGGTCACGTACGAGTCCGGTACGGCCAGGACGTCCTTGCCCACCCCTTCCAGCAGCGGGCCGAGCAGGCCGACACCGGACTCGGAGTGCGTGGCGGCGTACAACGCGGCCGGCCGCCAGGGCGGGCCTGCTTCGGGATGCAGGTGGGCGAGGCCGGCGGCTTCGACGGCGAGAAGGGTGATCTGGTGCGTGCGTACGTGGTCGGGGTGGCCGGTCAGCTGGCCGAGGGCGTCGTGCCCCACGACGATGTCGGGCCGGAAGTCACGGATGTGGGCGACGAGGCGACCGACTGCTTCGTCGAGGGAGGCGTCGACGAGCCGGGGCCGACCAGGGGCAGCCTCGGGGTTGCGGGCGTCGTTGTAGCCGAGCATGCGTGGGGCGCCGGCGCCCAGGACAGCCAGAGCGTCGGCGAGTTCGGGAGCCCGGCGGCTGTCGGGCGCCCAGGTGGCGGTGACGACCGCCGTTCGGGCCCCGGCCGCGGCATGCTGGGCGAGGACGCCCCCTGCAAGGAGGGATTCATCGTCCGGGTGGGCGAAGACGGCAAGCAGGCTGGGCAGCACGGGGACCTCCGGGGCGGTCACGGTACGGGGACGTGGGTGCCGGTGAGGTGCTCGGCGTGGCGGGCGAGGTGGGGCGCGAGGTCCGGGTGGCCGCCGCGACCGGCGACCTGGAGGAGCTGGGCGAGCGCGACGAGTTCACCGGCCCGTCCGGCGTGCGTGTCCAGGACGTGGGCGAACTCGTCGCGGATCCGGGCGGCGATGGTCGGCCGGGTGAGGCTGTAGGCGTGCAGGAGCCCGACGTCGAAGCCGACGGGCACCAGGCCCCATCCCTCCCAGTCGAGGATGACCAGGGGTGGGCCGGTGAGATTGGCCCAGTGCAGGTCGCCGTGGCCGGTGGTCCAGGAGATGGCTGTGGGTGTGGGGATGCCAAGGAAGCGGGCGAAGTTGCGGTCGATCCACTGCTGGCGTACGGCTTGGCGGTTGGTTGGCACCGTCGCGGTGGTGGCGAGGGCGGTGCGGAGATCACCCCACCATGAGTTCGGCAGATCGGCCTCGGAAGTGAGGACGGGGCCGCCGGTCTGGAGGGCCGGTTGAGCGATGTACTCGGACAGCTCGGCGCGGTAGGCGTGGCCGCCACGGGTCCACTCGCTGACCTGATGGAGGCGGGGCCGCGGTACCGTGCGGGGAAGGGACGCGTCGGCAGAAGCGTTTCCCTCCCATAGCCGGCTCCCGCGTTTGTCCTCGGGCGCGCAGACCAGGCGCAGCCACCAGCGGCCGGCCCGGCGGCTGAGAGTGCGGCCCTGCCAGCCCCATGCCTCCGGCCCGCCCGCCCTCACCGCGAACGCCCGGGCCGCGGCTCGGTGCGCCATACGCATCCGTACCCGGTCGGCCTCCTCGCTGGGCGGCGTGAACACCGCCCGGTCGGTCGGGAGTGCGCTGCGGTTCATGGCCGTGCTCCCAGGAGGTGGGCTGCTCCCGCGTCGAGCAGGTGCTGAGCGGCCCGTTGGCCGACGGCGGCGGGGTGGTCGGCGGGGCCGGTGGTGGTCGTGCGGATCGGGGTGCCTCCTTCCGGGTCGAGGACGACCGCGTGCACGGTGACGAGGTCGGCTGCCGGGTTGAGGGTGGCGTGCGCGGAGGCGGCGGTCAGACAGTTGCCGTGGAGGGCGCCGAGGGTGGCGCGTTCGGCGTCGAGGAGGATCCGGGTGGGGGAGTGGGTGAGCGGGGCGAGCACGTTGCCGGTGGCGTGGTCGATGGTGCGGTGCTCGATGACGACGATTCCGGCGCCGGAGGCGGGTAGCCACACGGTGGGGTCGAGGATCTCGCCGGCGCGGTCGGCGAGGTTGAGGCGGCGCAGACCGGCGAGGGCGGCGATCATCACGTCGGCGCCCAGTACGCCGGAATCCAGGTCGCGGAGGCGGCTGTCGGCGTTCCCCCGGATCGGCACCGCAACCAGCTTGGGGTGGAGGGCTTTGAGGAGGGCGGCGCGGCGGGGAGCGCTGGTGCCGACCCGGGTGCCGGGCGGCAGTGTGGCGAGCGTGGCCGGGGGGTGCCCCGCGGGCAGCACCAGGACGTCGCGGACGTCCTCCCGGGGCAGGACCGCGCCAGCCGAGATTCCCGGCTTGCGGTCGTGGGGGCCTGGCAGGTCCTTCGCGCAGGCGATGGTGGCTTCGACGCTGCCGTCGAGGAGGTGTTCGTCGGCGCGCCGGGTGAAGGCGCCCTTGCCGCCGATCTGGGCGAGCGGACCGCGGTGCTGGTCCCCTTCGGAGGTGATGGTGACGATGTCGAGGGGGATGTGCGGGTACCGGGTGCGGAAGGCGTGGGCGAACCGGTCGGTCTGCTCCATGGCCATCGGGCTCGGGCGGGTGCCGAGCCGGAGGGAGCGGGTGGAGGGGTTGGCGGTCATGACGGTGCTGGTCTCCGTGTTGTGAGGCATGCGCGTTGCGGTGCGGCGGTGAGCTGCGGTCGGGAAACGCTGTCGATCAGGTGGTGTCGCGCGGCTTGGTCACCTGTCTTCCAGCACCGGTGCAGGTGCGGCGGCTCGGTGGTGCCGCGCCGGACCTGGCAGGCGCCCGTCACGGCCCGGCCACTGGAACACCAGGCGGCATTGCTCCTTGTCGAGGACGTGTCCGGCGGGCAGCAGATCGTCGGGTGTGCCGGCCGGGTGGACGGTCAGGACGGGATCAGCGTGCTTGTCGTTGTCGTCGGCGCGTACGTGGCGGTCCCAAGCCCGCACCGTGGCCGCGAGCTGCTCAGCGAGATGGGGTCCGTGCTCGCCGAAGGCGTGGACGACCCACTCCCATTCCTTGTCCTCGGGGAGCTCGCCGTGCCGGGTCTGGACGTGGGTCAGGTAGGCGAGCGAGGCGTCGCCGACGATGGCCGGTGCGTCCCGGTCCTTCGCGATATCGGTGACACCCGTGTCCTGGTGGGCGGCCAGTCGGCAGAAGGCAGGCAGGGTGGTGGCCGCGTACAGCTGCAGGGAGCCGAAGTAGGCGCCCGCCCCCATGGTCACACCGGTGGCGATCTCGTGCCGATGCCCGCGCAGCGCCTCTTCCAGGCCCGCCGTCTCGGCGGCGTCGCCGTGCTCGAAGCGGAGTGTCAGCTCGCCGTCGAGGAGGCCGGTGACGGGAATGGTGCGGGCCTGCTGTCCCTGGTCGCGGACGAAGCCGCAGTAGGTGAAGTGGCGGGCGTGCAGCACCTGGCCGCGCCGCTCGAAGGCGATCGCCCTGGTGTAGCCGCCGATTTCCAGCGGCAGGACCAGGCGTCCACACTCGGCCAGCTGGTCCCACCAGGCCGGGGCGATGTCCCAGCAGTTGTACGTAATGACGCTGCCGTCGAAGCCGCCGCGCGGCACGAGTTGTGAGGGTGCTCCGAGCGCCGCGTCGGCCTCGACGACGGTGACGCGTCCGCTGCCGGCCTCCGTGGTGAACCGGCGGGTGCGGCGTACGACCCACGGGTCGATGTCGACGGTCACCACGCGACCCTTGGGGCCTGCGACGTGGGCGATGAGTTCGGCGTTGTAGCCGCCGGATCCCGCCTCGAACACGATCGCGCCAGGCTTCAGGCGCAGGTTTTCGATCATGTCGGCCTGGAGCCAGGCGGCGGACACCGAGCTGATCGCCGCTCCGGTCTTGTCGCGACGGGTGATGACGGCCCGGTCGCCACCGTCGTACGCGGCCGCCAGGCTCGCCTCCGGCGCGAAGCGGTGACGAGGCACGGTCCGCAGCGCGTCCTGGACCGGCTCGGACGGGGCCCAGCCGCCGTCGATCACCGTCCCGGCCATCGCGTGGCGCAGCCGGACGGCTTCGGCCGGCTCACCCGGTACGGCCGGCTGGTCGACGGCGATGGGATAGGACGCCGCCGGCGGCAGGTCGGGAATGACCCCGGGCCAGACGGCGTCCAGCGCCTGCGCGGCAGGCGTGAAGATGTCGCCGACGCAGGCGAGGGCGTGCAGATCATGCCACTCCCACCGGTCGAAGAGCCTTGGCTCACCGTTGGCCAGGACTCCCGTCCAGGCGGCGATGCGGACGACCGCCGTGAGCCGGGGGACTCCATGACTGTCGTCGACGAGCATTGTCACCACGTACGCGTCACCCGGCTCGGCGACCAGACCTGTCTCCTCTGCGAGTTCGCGCACCGCCGCGGCGGCGAAGTCCTCGGAACCGGTGGTCTTGCCGCCGGGCAGTTCGAGCATGCCGCGCCGGGACCGGCCGAGCAGGACCCGGCCGGCATCGTC
The DNA here is from genome assembly GCF_002156145.1 of Streptomyces sp. NRRL B-24572. Taxonomy (NCBI): domain Bacteria; kingdom Bacillati; phylum Actinomycetota; class Actinomycetes; order Kitasatosporales; family Streptomycetaceae; genus Streptomyces; species Streptomyces sp. NRRL B-24572. Next base: position 27,797 of record NZ_MWIG01000127.1, read on the forward strand.
GGTGATGATGGCGAGAGCGCCGGTCAGGGCGTGGCCGGTGGGCGGCCTCTTCTCGACGGCCCGGGTGTCGGTGTGGCAGGGGCCGCGCAGGACCAGGAAGGCCAGGCCGTCCGCGTCCAGCCGCTCCATCGTCTTCCAGTTGGCGGAGAGCAGGGCGATCTCGTCATCGTCCAGGGCGATTCCGCGCCGCTCCTCAGGCGTGTTCTCCACCACCGGTGTGATGACGACGAGGGCGCCGCCGTCCCGCAGCCGCTCACCCAGCCCATGCAGGACGCGACCGCGGTCGTGCAGGAAGGGATACATCAGTCGCATGGCGACCAGGTCGTAACCCTCCTCGTCCAGCGTGGCCGGGTCGTCGCGCTCGATGTCCAGATGCAGCCAGCGCACGCCCTCGACGTCGGCATGCTCCTCGCGGGCTCGGGCGATCGCGCTGTCGGCGAAGTCGACGGCGTCCACGGTGTAGCCGAGGGAGGCGAGGAAGACGCTCATTTCCCCAGTCCCGCATCCCACGTCGAGCGCCCGGCCACCGCCGCCGGGGGCGGGGGCCTGCTCGGCGAGCAGCTCCCGCTCGCGCTCACCGACCTCCCGGAAGTTCTTGCCGTCGCTGTAGTGCTTGTCCCACTGATCGCGGGCCGTGTACGTCAACGTGCTGCTCCTCGTGCGTAGGTGCTGTGGTGGTCAAGGGCGTTGTGCGGCGCGGAGCCGGGCCAGGGTGCGGCGACCGCGCTCCACCAGCTCGGGATCGCCGTGTGCGGCGCCGTAGGAGATGCCGGAGACGGAATCGAGCACGGACCGGACGGTGAACTGGGCTTCTTCCGCCGGGGTGAAGGAACGGCCGTAGCCGTGCACCACGGCCTGAAAGAGGTCGGGGCGGCCGTGCCAGGCGTCGGACAGGCGGACGAAGTCGCGTACGGCTGGGCCTTCTTCCGATCGCTCGAAATCGATCACGTACAGGGCGCCAGCGTCCTCGTCCCAGCGCAGATTGCGTAGCTGGAAGTCGCCGTGCGTGGGCACCACGTCCAAGGCGGGCAGGTCGGCGGCCTTCTCGGCCATGGCGCGGATGAACTCCTCATCCCCGGGTGCGAGGTAGAGCCTGGCTCCGTCCAGGTGCCGCTCCAGCTTCCCGACGGGCAGGGTGTCGTCGGCCGGCCGGGGCGGGGCGCTGGTGTGGATAGCGGCCGCGAGCTGCCCAATTTGGTGGAAGATCCGACGCTGCTGCTCGGGCGGGTACGTGGCGCCGTGCAGGGAGCGGCCTCCCACGGCAGTGAGGACCACCGCCCGAAGGCCCGCGTCGGCGGCCACCAGGCGGGGTGCGGCCGTGCCGAGAGCGGGAACCCAGTCACGGAGGGCCGTCACTTCGCGCTGGTGGAAGATCTGGTTTTGGTGGATCTTGACGTACCACTCGCCACCCTCGGCAGCGCGCGCCCGCCAGCCGCGGCTTTCCTCACGCGTCCAGGAGACATCTGTCCAGTCAGCGATGCGGCCCACCGCCCGCTCGGCGAAGTCGCGCACGGCATCCTCCGGGACGGAGCCGTGGCTGCCGTGGTCGGGGACCAAGACGAGCCGGTCGACTGCCGGGTCGTAGGCGATCGGGTCGCCGGGCTCCTGGAAGTGCACGCCCATGCGTGCGTCGGCCCGGTAGGCGTCCAGTCCCGCCCGGCAGTACGCGACCATTGGATCCGGCAGCTCGTCGAACGAGAACCAGCCCATGGCATCGCACACCTTGTGTTCCGTGACCTGCGGGGTGCCGTGCCAGCGCCGCACCTCGAAGAACATTCCTACGCGTGCTCCGCCGCCGGGTGAGCGGTGGTGAACGGTGACGGCCGCGCGTACATCGGTTGGGTCGACCACGACGCCGGTCTCCTCGCGGGTCTCGCGCACCAGTGCCGTGACCATGTCCTCCCACGGGCCGTCCAGATGTCCGGACGGAAGGTGCCAGCAACCGGCGGCGTAGACGTCGCCAGCCCGTCGAGAGAGCAGCACCTCGGGCCCCGCTGTGCCGTCGCGCACCGCAATCAGGTGGACGTCGAGCGGCTCGGTGTGCCGCTGGCCGCCGGTCATGCGTCACCGCCAGGCCGGCGGCCGAGCAGCACGGTGAAGACCGCGTACTCGTTCAGGACACCGCCGCGGGCATGCGCCTGGAGCAGCTGGAGCGCCTCGGCCTCGAAGTCCTGGTGGCGGTCGGCGAACAGGGCGGCGCGGGCGAAGCTCGTGGTGCGCAGGTAGCCGAGGACGTCCTCGGGCGTCCAGGAGCGGGCGATGGGGAAGCTGTGTTCGGCCACGTCGCTGAACGTGGAGTCGGCGAGGTCGTCCTCGTAGGAACGGGATGGCCCGGTGTACGTACCGTGGGTGCCGGCGCGCCGGTCCGGGCCCAGGAAGGTCTGGATCAGCTCCCGCAAGGCGGCCGTCCAGTCCGCTTGGTGGGTCCAGAGGCTGCCGTCTCCCGTGATCGCCACAACGGCGTGCGGCGCGGCCACCCGGTCCGCCATCCGCAATACGGATGGGCGGTTCATCCAATGGAAGGACCGGCAGCAGGTGATCAGACTGGGTGCCTGGTTGGGCCGGGCGGGGACGAAGGTGTGGGCCTCGCCGGTGAAAGCGGCCACTGTGCACGAGCCGCGGACCGGCTCGAGCGCGGCGAGGGCCTGGTGAAGCATCTGCTGGTTCACGTCGACCAGGTCGATGTGAACCAGCCGGTGCAGAACGGGCCGCAGCGCGAGGGGCACCTGGCCGGTGCCGGTCCCCAGATCGAGCAGGACAGGGTCGGGCACACCATGCTGGGTGGCGGCCAGGAGGCGGACCGCCGCGTCCGGCAGGCCGGGACGGTAGCGGGCGTAGCCAGCGGCCGCCGTGCCGAACAAGCTGTTCTCCGAGGAGGGGTTGCTGGGGACTTGAGGGTGGGTCATCGTGTCTCTCCGTTGTCACAGCGTGGGGTGGGCAGGAGCCAGGACAGGGCGCCGCTGTCGGTGGTCACCCGCTGTGTGCCGTCGGCGCCGATCTGAAGCCGGTACGTCTGTGGTGATCCGGCAGCTCGCCAGCGGCTGGCGATGTCCTGGATCTCCGCCCAGATGTCGCGAGGCCCGGCCACGGTGACGTCCCAGCGGCGGTAGCCGGCCCCACGCACCCGCATCCACGAGCCGCACTTAGGCGCCCCGATCGTCAGGTCCTCGGCGCCGAAGTGCCGGACCAGCCCGGGGAAGTGGTGATCCAGGGCCAGCCACAGGCCCCGCGCGGTGTCCGGCGGGGGCTCCAGTCGGGTTCGTTGGGTCCAGTCGCCGTGAGAGGTGGCGATGCGGTCGCGGAACTTGCGTGAGAGGAACAGCCGGTCGAAGTTCCACCCTCCGCGGTGCCCGAACTCCACCGCGACCAGCGTGCCCTCCACCGCCCCGGTTAACGTCCTGGTGACCACGGCCAGGCCCGGCCAGGACGGCGAAGAGGTTCCCAGCGTCATCAGCGCCCGCCCGCCCGGCGCGAGCTGGCTCACCAGGGCCGGCGGGACCCGGGGCACGGCGAAGGACACGAAGATCCGGTCGTATGGCGCGGTCTCGGACCATCCTGCGGTGCCGTCCCCGGTCACTACGGCGGGCCGGTAGCCAAGCTCCAGCAGCCGGGCCCTGGCGGCCTCGCTGACGTGGGGGTCGACGTCGACGGTGACGATCCTGTCGTGGCCGCACACGAAGCACGCCACGGCGGCAGTGACCGCCGCTCCTGTGCCGACGTCCAGTACCCGTTGCCCTGGCCGCAGGTCCAGCCTTTGGAGCAGGTCGGCGGTCATGCCCATGGTGCTGGACATCGCGGTCATGGCGCCTCCGGAGCGCGGCCCGGGGGTCCGGCCGAGGACCGGCTCGCCGTCGTGCTGGATTGCCACGCTGTCCCCGCTGTAGAGCAGACGCAGCAGCTCGTCCCTGTCGTCCGGCCGTGCCCAGTCCAGCGCATCCCAGCGCGGCGGCGTCTCGTCGGGCGCCGAGCGCCGCACGTACGCCTGCGGCATCAACACCTCGCGCGGCAGCGCCAGCAGGGCCTCACGTACGGGGCTGGGCCCCACGTCACCGCATTCCTCCAGCTGGGCGACCATCGCTGCCCGGGCGGTCGTTGCCTGGGAGTCGTCGACGGCGGACTCCGGATCCGTGCGGGATGCTACGGGCGCGGTGTGGTGGGACGGCACGGTGACCTCCAGGGGATCTGGCGGTTCGGGAGAAGCGGAGGACACGACCGCTGCCGCCGCGTTCGATTCCTCGCTCACGCCACATCGCCTCCCCGTGAGCTGACTTGCCGGGCGTCGTCAGTACGTGCGGGCTCCGGCACGGCTGGGCTGGGCGACAGTCCGCCGGCCGACGCGATCACTTCGCCGGACACCGACCGCCGCACGGCCGGCACCGGAACCCCGCTCCGCCTGGCCGACTCGCCCAGGGCCAGCGCTTGCCGCTCCTCGGCCAGGTCGCGCGTCCCACGGGGGTACGCCTTCACGAACCATCGCCCGCCTTCGCGGGCCAGGTAGTTACGAGTCGCCGTTCCCGCCGGCCCCTCGACAACCGCGGCCGGCGTGATTCGAGATAGCAGCGCCAGGGCCCCGGTCACGGCCGTGACATCGGACTCGGCACTCATCCCGGCACCCCCAGCGGTCCCGGCCCGCGGACAGACAGGGCGCGCCCCGTTCCCGGTAGGCGTGCTCACGTCGTTCACCAGCCCAACTGGGAGTAGACGCGGCCTTCGGCGATGCCGGCCAGGGCTGTCCGGGTGTAGGAGACGAGCCGGTCCGGGAGCTCGTGGGGCGGCCACCACTTCCAGGCCAGGCACTTGTCGGTCTCCAGGACCTTCGGCTCTCCCTTCCAGCGGCGGGCGCGGAACACGAGCTGCATCAACGGTGGTCCGCCCGGGGCGTCGACGACGTGCACGATGTGCGCGAGATCCACGTCCGCGGGGTCGATGACCAGCCCGGCTTCCTCCCGCGCCTCCCGCACCAGACACGCAACCGCGGACTCCTGTTCGCACTTGCCGGCCAGGTAGTGCCAGGTGTTCCCCGCGAAAGCCGAGTCGGGGTGGCGCAGGCCCAGGAGCACCCGTCCGTCGTCGTCCTCCAGGTGGAGGTGGACGCCGATGCCGTTGAGCACGGGCTGGCTGCCCCCTTCGTGTAACGGAGTGGCGGCGCTGGGCGCGCCGCCCGGAGGGTTCTCGGCCGCGTGCCGGCGGATGAGGTCCCGCGTCGCGGGGCTCAGACGGAGCCGGTCCAGTACGTCGGGGGTGACCCAGCGCAGCAGCACGCCCTCGTGCAGCCGGAGCCGGTCGGGGTCGCCGCGCCAGATGCCGGTGAACACCTGGATCGGGACGCTGAGGCCGTCGACGCTGGTGGCCGTCTCCACGGCGTACGGCTTTACGTCCTCCAGGAGGAGGTCGGGGACCTCCTCGGACAGCTCCCGCAGCAGCGTGCCCTCAAGGTCTTGGTCGTCATGCGTGCGGCCGCCGCCGAGCAGGGCGAACGCCCCCGGCTGCCAGATGACGCCGGGCTTGTGGTCGCGTAGATGGAGCAGGTAACGGCCCCGGCCGTCATGGATCAGGGCGGACGCGTTCACCGGCTCCGGCTGCCCGTCCAACTCCGTCTGGAGGAGCTTTGCGTGCAGCGTCGGCGAGGCGACCTCCGGCACGGCGATCCACTGAGCGCCGGACACCTCCTCGTCCTGCAGGGTGATCGCCGGCGGCTCGTTGCCGGCTAGGTAGAACACGTAGCGGAAGTCGTAGTGCCGGTGAGCCGGTTCTCCCTTCGAGGGGTTGGCGTCGATGTCGTGGACGTCGATGTCGACCGGGGAGCCGAGCGTCTGCCGGGTCAGGCACAGGGCTTCGGGCGCGATCCCGGCCTCCTCCGCAACCTCGCGCAGAGCCGCGGCGAGCAGCGTGCGGTCCTCGGGCTCGATGTGGCCGCCGGGGGCGAGCATCAGGCCGGTGACCCGGTGCCGTATCTGCAGCACCCGGCAGTGGCGGTCGATGATGACGGCGCTGCACGTGATGTGGCCGGCCAGCGTCGTGCGGGCAGTCACGTCGACGGGCCGGTCCAGGGCGGCGAGCAGCCCGGCCAAGGCATCACGCTCGTCAGGGTGGCGGCCGAGGTACGCCTCGATGGTCTTGCGGATCGAGGAGGAGCTGGGGGGCATGAGCGTCGTCTCGCCTTCGACGTAGGGGGCGGGGTGCTGCGGGACCGGGCTGGTGAAGGTCCCGTGGGTGGTCAGCTCGCCGTCTCGCGGTCGGGCGGCTGGGCGCTGCGGGGGCCTGGAAGCGTGTCGGCCGCGGGCGAGAGCCCGTACTGAGCGGCCTGGGCGGAGAACATCCCCTGGTACAGACCGCCCTCGCGGGCCATGAGCTCGTCGTGGGTGCCGTCCTCGACGACGCGCCCCTGATCGAGGACGTAGATGTGGTCGGCGTTCATGGTCGCGGCGAGCCGGTGGGTGACGAGGACGACCGCGTGTCCTTCCGCGGCCAGGGACCACAGTCCCTGGAACGCGGCGATTTCCGCATGGGGATCGAGCGCCGACGTCGGTTCGTCGACCAGCAGGAACGGCGCCTGCCGGTATCTTGTTCGAGCGGTCCTCAGTTTCTGCCACTGTCCGCCCGAGAGCTGGACACCGCGCTCGTAGCCCTTGAAGACGATCGAGTCCCAGCCGTGCGGCAGGCCCTCGATCAGGTTGAGCACGCCCGCCTCCTTGGCGGCCTGGCGGACGCGGTCCATGTCCCGGGGACGGTCGCCGATCCCGATGGCCACGTTCGCGGCGGCCGTCATCTCCCAGCGCGGGAAGTCCTGCGCCAGCAGACCCACGGCGCCGAAGACCTGGGAGCGGTCCGCCTCACGAAGCTCGACCCGCTCGCCCGACTCACCCACCCACCACACGCTCCCTTCGGAAGGCAGCAGCACTCCGGCCAGCACCTTCGTGAGCGTGGTCTTCCCTGAGCCGTTCGCGCCCACCAGGGCCGTCACCTTCCCCCGGGGAACTCGCACGCTCACACGTTTCAGCGAAGGACTGTCGGCCCCCGGGTAGGTGAATGACACCCCCTCCGCCCACACCTCCCGAGTAGGTGTGGGCAGCGGCGTGCCGGAGGACGGGATGGCGTTCTCGCCTGCCACCTTGAGGGCGTCCTCGGTGTCGGTGAGGAACAGCAGCTCCTCGTACAAGCGGTTGACCTGCTGCACCAGTGACGTGAGCCGTGCCGTCGAGGTGCGGATGGCGATCACCGCCGTGCCGCCGACGGCGAGCGGCAGACCACCGGTCGCCAGGAGCCACCACAGCACCCCGTAGCAGGCCAGCGACGCGAGCCCCGCGAAGCCGCCGGCGATCAGGTCCGTGGAAGCCTGTGCCCGGGCCAGGCGCCGCTGTTCCGCCTCCGTCTGCCTCGACATTTCCTCGTAGCTGGACAGCAGCTTGGTGCCGGCGGCGTGTACGCGGATCTCCCCGGCGGCGTGCGGGCGGGTCAGGTAGGCGAGCAGGGAGGCGATCGCGCGGCGGTGGTCGACCCAGTTCAGGCGGGAGAGGTACTCGCGGCGCGCGGAGCGGACTGCTCCCCATCCCTTGGGGAGGGCGATGGCCAGCAGCATTGGCAGCAGCGCCCAGTGCAGCGCCGCGAGTACGACCGCGGCCGCCGCCATGCCGATCACCACGCTGCCCACGCCGACCGACAGCCGGAGCATGCTGCGGGCCGAGTCCGTTCCGAACTTCCCCGCCTCCAGGACCCGCTGGACCTCCGGTCGCTCGGTCGCCTCGACCTCGACATGGGTGACGGCCGTGTAGTACCGGGCCGAGATCGCCCGCTCCACCTGCGGCTCCAGCCGACCTGACATGGCTGTCGACCACGCCGACAGCACTGCGGTCGCCACCGCCGAGACGGCGAGCACGGCCAGCGACGGCAGGGCGTAGCGGAGCTTGTCCGCGGTCGGACCGTCGGCGAACAGCTGGGTGAGGACGCTGTTGACCGCCACCAGCCCCCAGCCCGCCGTCACGCCCTGCCCGAGCTGGGCCGCCACGACCCCCGCGAGCGCCCGCCGGTCCGTCTGCCAGCCGGTGCGCAGCACCATGCCCACCATGCGGGGCAGCGCCGCCGCCATGTGCCCGAAGCCCAGTCGGGTCAGCGGCCCTTCGTGCTGGACGTAGGACTGGTCGTAGCGCAGCCGGCCGCCGTATAGCTCGCGCTCGGCGTCCGAGATGCTGGTCGTGGCCGTCGCGGCGGCCTTCGGCGGGGTCGAGGTCTCGTCGCTGCCTGGTTCGACTTGCGTCAATGTGTTCCCTCCAGGAGGTGCGGCGGTGGCGTCAGCGTGCTCAACGACGCAGTCCCGATTTCGAGCACGTGTTCTTTCGGACGGCTTTCGCGCACCGGAATTCAGCGGTTGTTCGAAGGTGCGCCGTGCACCGACCCTTGCGGCGCAAGGGCGCGCCGCCGTCGGCGAGTTGGCCGAAACGCCGATGCTCGGGCGCTGCCAGCTGTACGCGGTCAGGGAGAGCTACGGGTGCCTCATCGTGGTTGCCCGAAGCGGCTGGCACCACGGGCTGCTCCTGCTGCCTGGTGGTCGGAGCGGAAGCTAACCGCCGGTGCGCGGGCGCCAGGAGGTGGCGATCTGGACTGGTGCAGGTGGCCGGCGATGGCGTGGAGGGTTCAGGAGAGCGGCAGCAGGTTCCCGCTCAGCCAGCGGCCGAGCCAGAAGGCGATGGTGGACGCCTGCTGGTCTTCGGTAGAGCCGTCGTGCAGCAGGTACTCGTGGGGGCGATGTATCCCCGGCCGAGAGGGATGCTCCCGGCCGGGTCTGGCCATGGGGCGGCAGTCGTCAGCCGCTTCGCGTTCCGTTTGGTGTCGCCGAGTAGTTCCCTTCCTGACGTCGATCACGGGGCGAAGGCGACCTGCATGTCAGTGTCAGGCAGATGCCCTCTCCGACCTCCCGACGGGCTCGGCCAGGACGTTCCTCGGATGCCCCGGGTTGAGGAACCACTTGCGGGCGGAGACGAGCCACCAGGTACCGGCGAAGGCGAGCACTACGCCGACCGCGACCGGGGCGTAGTTGAAGGTGTCGACGGTCACCGGGGCGGACTGGGGCAGCATGAACAACACGGTGATCACCGCGACCCACGCGACGGCGAGCACGCCGACGGGCTTGGACCAGCGGCCGAGGTGCCAGGGACCGCGCTGGAAGAGCTCGCCCTGGCGGAGGCGGAGGAAGGTGGGGATGACGTAGGCGATGTACAGGCCGATCGTCGCGATCGACGTCACGGCCGCGTAGGCCGTGCTGTTGAAGAGGTAGGGCAGGCCGAGTACGAATGCGCCGCCGGCGGCCAGCCAGACCGCGTTGGTCGGCGTGCGCGTCCCGGGGTGCAGCTTGTGCCACACCGTGGAGAAGGGCAGTGCGCCGTCGCGGGAGAAGGCGTAGATCATGCGGGAGTTGGCGGTGACGGAGGCCATGCCGCAGAACAGCTGGGCGCCGATGACGATGAGCAGCATCAGCTTGCCCGTGCTCGCGCCGAGCGCGTCGAGGAAGATCTGCGCGGGAGGCACTCCGGTCCCGGAGTCGAGTGCGCCGGTGTACGACTGGATGGCGAAGGTCAGGCCGAAGAGCAGGACGAAGCCGGCGGCCCAGGAGACGAGGATGGACCGGACGATCCCCTTCGGTCCTTCGACGGAGGCGTTCTTCGTCTCCTCCGTCATGTGTGCGGACGCGTCGTAGCCGGTGAACGTGTACTGGGCCATCAGCAGGCCGATGAGAGCGACGTAGACGGCGGAACCCCAACCCGTGTTGTTGACGAACTCGGTGAACACGAAGCCGGGGGACTGGTGCGTGCCGGGGATGGCGATCAGCGCGCCGACGATCACCACCACGCCGATCAGGTGCCACCAGACGGACACGGTGTTGAAGAAGCCCACGATCCGCACGCGGAAGGTGTTCACGACGGCGTGGAGCAGCAGGATGAGGCCGAAGAGGACGATCGTGTGGCCGGGCGTGGCGGCGTAGCCGAATTCGAGGTTCAGGTACGCGTTGAGGAACGAGGCGGCGCCGAAGTCGATGCCTGCAGTGACGGCGACCTGCCCGAGGGTGTTGAACCAGCCGGTGAACCAGGCCCACGCGGGAGCGGACCTGCGCGGGGCGAGCTTGTGGGCCCAGAAGTAGAGGCCGGCGGACGTCGGGTAGGAGGAGCAGACCTCCGCCATGGACAGCCCGACGAAGAGGGTCATCAGGCCGACGAACGCCCAGCCCCACATGATCAGGGCCGGCCCGCCGGCGTTCATGCCGAAGCCGTACATCGTCAGGCAGCCAGACAGGATGCTGATGATCGTGAACGAGACGGCGAAGTTCTGCTTCCCGGACATGGAGCGGTCCAGGGTCTGTGTTATGCCGAGCTCGGCGAGACGCTCCTCCTCGGAAGGAGCCACGCTGGGTATGTCCAAAGGCATAGGGATGCCCTCTCAGGTCGGTGATGCAGGAGATTCGGCGCGAGCGGTGCGCTGATCAGTGCCGCTGGGGGTACGGTGCAGACGCTTTCACCGCCCAGCCGCGGTGCCGCGTGAACAACTGCCGGGCGTCGCCGCAGTAGCTCCACGGCGCATCGGTGGCGTACGGGCCGATGGCATCGAACACCTCGGCGGCCTCCCTGTGCCGGTTGGCGAACGACAGGGCGTGGGCGAGGTAGTTGGCGTCCTCGTGGAAGCCGGCGTGCAGGCGCGTAGGGGCCCGGTAGGCCCACCAGTTCTCCCACGCCTGCCAGGTGGACGGGTTGTCCGTCCACGGATGGACGGTCAGTCCGTATCGATGGCCGTCCTTCTCCATCCGTTGCCGGTGGGACTCGGCGAGGGCGACCAACGGGAGGACGTGCAGCGGCAGCCCCCGGGGCGCGTGCGCGCACCGCTCCTGGGCCCAGTGGAACATCTCGCCGCCCGTGCCGTGCCAGACGGGGAACATGTAGGTGAGCAGCTCGTGGTGCGCCTCACGGTTCCACCGGTCCCGTTGTTCCACCTGCTCCCACACCTGCCGCACGGTGGCCCGCCACGCCGGATCGCGGTCGGGAGAGTGGAAGCGGAGCAGAGCGAGCATGACGATGTACGGCGACGGGTCCGGTGGCAGGGCGTCGGCAGCGGCGTCACACGCCTCCCACGCCCGTTCCATCGCCTCGCTGCGGCCACGACCCCGCCCCACGGACATCGACCGCAGGGCCTGCACATGGGCCAGCAGAGCCAAGGCGTGCGGCGAGCGGGGCTCGGCCTGCGCCCAGGTATCCGCGAAGGTCAGTCGCACTCCGGCGCGGGCGAGGACCTGGAGCCGGAAGACACGCCGGTCCCAGTCCGCGCCCGTCGCGGCCAGGAGCTCCCGAGCGCCTTCCCAGCGCCCCATCGCCGCGTCCTCGACTACCTTCTGCAGGGAGCGGTCGTCGAATGCCGGGTGCCGGTCAAAGGCGGGGCGGGGGCTCACTGCTGCCTCGCTCGGCCGGCCTCGGACGAATAGGGCAGCGCTCCCGTACACGCGATGGTGGTGTCGGCTGTCACCTTCGTACCTCCGGAAAGGGGCGGTAGCTGAGATGGGGCGAGCGGCTCGGAGAAGGGCGGAAGGGTCTCTCGCCACGAGATCGGCTGTGCCGGATTCGGCACAGCCAAGGTGCCCTTCAGAAGCGGATCCCGCCGATCATCCGGGCCACGCTGGTGGCGGCCTCACCGATCGTCGGAGCGAGCGACGAACTGGCGAGGTAGAAGCCGAGCAGCGTGCAGACGATGGCGTGGCCGACCTTGAGCCCGGCCTTCTTGACGAACAGGAAGGTGAGGACCGAGAGAAGCACGACGGCGGAGATGCTGACGGTCATCGTTCGTCCTCCGCCGGAAACGCGCTCCCGCTGCACGCGTCGGACTGTGCGGCACCGAGCCGCGTGGGAACCGTCGCTGTCGGCGGCGGGATTCCCGCCAACTCTGCGTGCAAGGCCGAAGGCACTCTGGACTCCGTTGAAGAGACGGCGAAGAGCGGATGTTCCACCGCAGGTCCGCCTACTCAGGTCCGCCCGAATGATCACACTCTCGGGTCGTTCGTCTGAGCCGTTGGCCTGCCGTGCGCTCCCAGACTGATGGCCGAATACCCGGTGCACACATTCCCCGGGTGATATCACTGGAGTGATTCCGGCTTCACCAGAGGTAGTTGAACCCGCACGCTCTCGCTCAACGGGGAGGCAAGAGGTGCTCCAGCAGTCGCCGAGGCGCTGTGATCGATGCGGCTGCCGTTTGAGCCAGTACAACTCTGACGCACTGTGCTCCGCATGTGCCCGCGCACATGCCCTCGATCGCCACACCCCGACCGTACCGGCACGCGTGTGGCGCGACCCTGATGTGCGCCAGGCGCTCGCGGCCTGGGACTTGGGCCGGGCCAGCCGACTGGTCCGTCAGCGAGGATCCCTTCGGCAAGAGGATCTCGCTCAACTGACTGGGCTTAGCCAGGCGTTCTTATCCATGCTCGAGTCGGGGAACCGGCGCCTCACCAACATCGACAAGATCGTCGAATTCCTGACCGGTCTCGGCGTGCCCGCCGAACTCGTACCGCTTCCGCTACCACACCCAGCGACCACCCCGTCTCAGCCACCCGAGCCGGTCCACGACGATTTGGACCCGGTGCTGCCTTGGACAGCGGCCCGTATGGTGGCGGCACTGGGCGCAGCGGTTGGAGGCAGTGCGATGGACCGTCGTCGATTCCTCGTCGTGAGTGGTGTGGCGCTCACCGCCTTCGTACACCAATGGGGCACCGCCGAAGTCGAGCCGCTCGTGCGAGCGGCAGACGGAAGCCAGCTCACGAACGAGCTGCTCGACAGCCTGCAACAGACCACGGACAGCCTGCGGGTCATGGATGCGAGTACAGGCAGCGGCACCCTCGCCGAGCTCGGCGANNTCATCATGCGTCGTACGACGAGGTGAAAGGCAGGCGCCTCGCTTCGATCATCGCTGACACAGCCACCCAGACAGGCTGGTTCACCTTCGACTCCGGGAATCACGACGGCACTCCGGCGTACCTGCTCGCCGCGC
>NZ_MWIG01000128.1:0-6341 GCF_002156145.1 Streptomyces sp. NRRL B-24572
GTCGACGGAGACGAGCCGGTCGCCGGTGCGGAGCCCGGCCCTGTCGGCGGGGCCGCCGGACCGGACCCGGGTCACCCGGATCCCGCCCGCACCGGTCCGGCCGGCGGAGAGCCCGACCCCGGTGTAGGCGCCGTCGAGGGCCTGCTCGAACTCGGCGTACTCCTTCTTGTCGTACACCGCGCCCCAGCGGTCGCCGCTGCGGCTGACGAACTCCTCGGCGGCCTGCTTCCCCGACTTCCCGTCGGCCATGGCCGCGGCGGCCGCCCGGCTGAGCGCGGCACCGTCGACGGTCCCGCCGTCCGGCACCCGGGCCGGCGCCGGCCGCTCCGCGCGCGCGGACTCCTGCCGGGGCAGCGAGCCGGTGGCCGCGGCGGTGGCGAGGACCCCGGTGAAGACCAACGTCAGAACGGCCCCGCGGACGACTCCGCGGGGCCGGATACAGAAGGGTGCGGGCCCGGCCGACATGGCGCCCACTCTAGGACAAGCGAAAGGCGCCGCACGGGCTTTGGCCATACGACGTCAACAGCGGTCGACACTGACCAGGTCGCTCGCTCGTTCGGGGGAATGTCAGGACTTCGAGTGAAGGTGCGATGGCCTGGCGCCTACGGTCGCGTCAATGACCACGACCGCCACAGTCGACCGCGCCGGGCAGGCCCGCTGGGCCTTCCGGCTGCGCGTGTCGTCATCCGCCCATACCGCACTGCTGGCTGAGTGGGACCGGTGCCGATGGATCTGGAACGAGTGCGTGGCCAAGTCCAAGCAGGTGTCCGCGTACAACAAGGCCGCTGCTGACAGCCGTACCTGTGGCCCGGCGCAGTTGGACAGAATGCTTACCGAGGCCCGCTCGGGGACGCCATGGCTGCGCGAAGGGTCCTCGGTTCCGCAGCAACAGGTGATCCGGGACTTCGGAAAGTCCAGGGCGAAGGCGCTGAAGGACATCAGAGCCAGGCTGCCGATGGCCCGCCGGGCCGGAATGCCGAAGTGGAAGAAGAAACGTGACACGCTGCCGAGCCTGAACTGCACCCGGAACGGCTTCCGCCTGAAAGGAGGCCGTCTGTGCCTGGCGGGCGGGATCGTTCTGACCGTGGTGTGGTCGCGGGAGCTGCCCGCCGCCCCCTCCAGCGTCCGAATCCATCAGAACAGCCTCGGCCACTGGTACGCCTCCTTCGTCGTCCCTGCCGAGGTACAGCCCTTGCCCGAGACCGGTCGGGTGATCGGGATCGACTGGGGCGTGAAGGAGACCGCGACCACCACCAGCGACACCCCCGACCTGCCCCACCCCCGACACGGGGAAAAAGCAGCCCATCGCCTCGGCCGCTACCAGCGCATGATGGCCCGCAGGAGGCCTGCCAAGCGCCAGGCCGCTTCCAAGGGCTACCGGCGTGCCAGGCAGCAGGTCGCGAAGGCGCACAAGAGATCGCCCGGCAGCGGGAGGACACGGCCCGCAAATGGGCCAAGAAGGTCGTCCGGGAGCACGACGAAATTGCCGTGGAGGACTTTCGGCCGAAGTTCCTCGCCAAGACGACCATGGCCCGTAAGGCCGCTGACGCCGCCATCGGCGCCACCAAGCAGGCCCTGATCGAGATGGGCCGCAAGCACGGCCGTACCGTGCATCTGGTACACCCCGCGCACACCACGATGGACTGCGCGCAGTGCGGAGCGAGAGCCAAGCACGTACTGCCGCTGTGAGAGCGCACATACACCTGCACCGCGTGCGGAGCCTCGTCCCCCAGGGACAAGAACTCCGCACGTGTGATGCTCGTCCGGGCAGGTCTGAACCCGGCTGGCGTTGAGGGCGTAAAACCCGGCGGGACGCAGTCCCGCCGGGTTGCCTGAGCCAGAAATCCCCCTCCCAGGGGAGCGGTCAAACCTTCAGGTACTTGCGCAGCGCGATGAAGGCGGCCACGGCGGGCATGAGCAGCCCGATGACGAGCACCAGCGGCAGCTTGGCGAGGACGGCGTCCCAGCCGATGAAGTTGACCAGCTGCATCTTCTCGGCGAGCGCGATGCCGTGGTCGATCAGGAAGTACCGGCCGACGAGCAGCAGCACACAGGCGACGCCGCCGCCGAGGAGTCCGGCGAACGCGGCCTCCATGATGAACGGCATCTGGATGTAGAAGCTGGACGCGCCGACGAGCCGCATGATGCCGGTCTCGCGACGGCGGCTGAAGGCCGAGACGCGGACGGTGTTGACGATCAGCATCAGCGCGATGATCAGCATCAGGCCCATGACGCCGAGGGCGGCGATGTTCATGCCGTTCATCAGGTCGAAGAGGTTCTGCAGGATGTTCCGCTGGTCCTGGACCGACTCGACGCCGTCGCGGCCGGCGAAGGCCGTGGCGACGACCTTGTACTTCTCCGGGTCCTTGAGCTTGACCCGGAACGACTCCTGCATCTGATCCGGCGTCACCACGGAGGCGATGGCGGTGTCGCCGTACTGCTCCTTGTAGTGCTTGAACGCCTGGTCGGCCGTCTCGTGCTGGACGGACTCGACGATGTCCATCTTCTTCAGATCGGCCTCGATCTGCTCCTTCTGCTGGCCGGTGACCGCGCCCTTGGCGCACTTGGCGCCCGAGACCGCGTCCGCCTTGTTGCAGAGGAAGATGGAGACGTTGACCTTGTCGTACCAGTAGTCCTTCATCGTGCTGACCTGCTCGCGCATGAGCAGCGCACCGCCGAAGAGGGCGAGCGAGAGGGCCACGGAGACGATCACGGCGAAGGTCATCGTCAGGTTGCGGCGGAGACCGACGCCGATCTCCGAGAGCACGAACTGAGCGCGCATGGTGTTCTGGATCCCCCGCCGTCAGTGCTGGTAGCCGTAGACGCCGCGCGCCTGGTCGCGGACGAGGCGGCCCTTTTCGAGCTCGATGACGCGCTTGCGCATCTGGTCGACGATGTTCTGGTCGTGGGTCGCCATGACGACGGTGGTCCCTGTCCTGTTGATCCGGTCGAGCAGCTTCATGATGCCGACGGAGGTCTGCGGGTCGAGGTTGCCGGTGGGCTCGTCGGCGATCAGCAGCATCGGCCGGTTGACGAAGGCCCGCGCGATGGCGACGCGCTGCTGCTCACCGCCGGAGAGCTCGCCCGGCATCCGGTCCTCCTTGCCGCCGAGTCCGACCAGGTCGAGCACCTGCGGCACGGCCTTGCGGATCTCGCCGCGCGGCTTGCCGATGACCTCCTGCGCGAAGGCCACGTTCTCGGCGACGGTCTTGTTGGGCAGCAGGCGGAAGTCCTGGAAGACGGTGCCCAGCTGGCGCCGCATCTGCGGCACCTTCCAGTTGGAGAGCCGGGCCAGGTCCTTGCCGAGGACGTGCACCTGGCCCTGGCTGGCACGCTCCTCGCGCAGGAGCAGTCGCAGGAAAGTCGACTTTCCGGAGCCGGAGGAACCGACGAGGAAGACGAACTCCCCCTTCTCGATCTCCAGGGAGACATCCCGGAGCGCGGGGCGGCTCTGCTTCGGATAGGACTTGGAGACGTTGTCGAATCGGATCACGGATGCACCACGGTCGGCCGGGAGTAGGTGTGCGTGACCTTACGCGACCGGGGATGGCCCGCGCAGTCGCGGTCCTGGCTTGCGCCGTTTATCCTTTTCGCCCCTCAGGATGGAAGGTGGGCAATCGGGCGGGGCGCGCCGAAACGCCGCGGAGCTGGCAGAGTGGTAGGGGGAACGTCCGGAGCTCGCCGGACGTTGTCCTGGTGTGTACCCAGTGCGGGAGGAGGAGAGCGCATGACCTACGACCGACTGGTGTGCGCCAACTGCGCGGCCCCGGTCGCCGAGGGCCGCTGTCCCGTCTGCCGCGCGAACCGGGAGCGTCTGACCCCTCAGGGGCTGTCTCCCGCGATGCTGCTGACGCTGGCGATCGCGCTGCTCGCGGCGATCGCGCTGCTCGCCGCGGTCCAGGCGGCCTGACCGGAGGGCGCGGAGCCCACACAGAGCCGGAACCACGCGAAAGGGCCGGGGAGCGAACGCCCCGGCCCTTCGTCATGCGTCTACGCGTCTGCGCGGGTGCGTCAGACGGCGGCGCGACCGCCGCCGACGAGACGCGGCAGCATGCGGAAGCCGATGCCGCCGGCGATCATGGTCGCGGCGCCGATGACCAGGAACGAGGTCTCGGCCGCACCGGTCTCGGCGAGCTCCTCCTTCGCCTCACCCTGCTGCACCGGCTGCGAGCCGCCCTGGTTCGGGTCGGCGTTGTTCGGGGTGTCCACGCACTCGGCGCCGTCGAGGTCGACGGTGCAGGTGCCGGCGCCACCGTCGGTGGAGGAACCGCCGGTGGTGGTGGAGCCGCCGGTGGTCGAGGAACCACCGCTGGTGGAGGAACCGCCGGTGGCGGAGGTGCCGCTGGTGCCGTTCGAACCGGAACCGTTGGAGCCCGAGCCGTTGGAGCCGGAGCCGTTCGACGAGTTGCCGCCGTCGGAGGAGTTGCCACCGTCCGACGCGTTGCCGCCGTCGCTGTTGCCGCCATCGCTGTTGCCACCGTCGGCGGCCGCACCACCGTCAGCGGCAGCGCCACCATCGGCAGCCGCACCACCGTCGGCAGCCGCACCACCATCGGCGGCAGCGCCACCGTCAGCAGCCGCACCACCGTCAGCAGCCGCACCACCATCGGCAGCCGCACCACCGTCAGCGGCAGCGCCACCGTCAGCAGCCGCACCACCGTCAGCAGCCGCACCACCATCGGCGGCAGCGCCGCCATCGGCAGCCGCACCACCGTCAGCGGCCGCGCCACCGTCAGCAGCCGCACCACCGTCAGCGGCCGCGCCGCCATCGGCGGCAGCGCCGCCATCGGCGGCAGCGCCACCGTCAGCGGCAGCGCCACCGTCGGCAGCCGCGCCGCCGGCGATCCCGCCGAGGCTCGTGTTGCCGGTGTCCTCTTCCTCGCCGCCCAGGGTGACCTGGATCCCGAGGCCCGCGTCCTGCTCTGTTCCGAACCCGCCGACGGCCTGCGCGGCACCGGCCGCCGTCAGGGACGCGCCGGCGATGATCACGGCACTGGCCGCGACCCGCACCAAGCGGACTCGCGTCTTGTTGGTCATCTGGCTGCTACCCCCAGTAGCTCATCTCGTCATGGGGCAGCGCTCGGGGCCCCGCGCAGCAGGGGCGTGTCACGACTGGACCGGCCCCCGTTCACACGCGTCCCAGGAAAGCGCATGCCAGTACGCCACCCTTCCGAGTTTCCGATGAAGCGTCAAGGTCGTTGCGCGTGCGATGCCCGAAAGATCACCAGCTGACCGACATGCGACGATGCAACTGTGACGTAAACCCGGAACTCCTGGCCCGGCAACGGCAGTTCCCTTGTCGACAAAGCGCCCCGATGGCCTCGCTTCCGCTTGCGTCAGCGAATACGCGGGAGGCCGCGGAACGGCACCGGGCCCCGCACCGAGAGGTGCGGGGCCCGGGCTCGTACGACCGAGTACGAGGAAGTACGACCGAGGGGACTACTTCTCCTGCTGCTTGCGCCAGCGGATGCCCGCCTCCAGGAAGCCGTCGATCTCGCCGTCCAGGACGGACTGCGGGTTGCCGACCTCGAACTCCGTACGGAGGTCCTTGACCATCTGGTACGGGTGGAGCACGTACGAACGCATCTGGTTGCCCCAGGAGCTGCCGCTGTCCTTGAGGGCGTCCATCTTGGCGCGCTCCTCCTGGCGCTGGCGCTCCAGGAGCTTGGCCTGGAGGACGTTCATGGCGCTCGCCTTGTTCTGGATCTGGGAGCGCTCGTTCTGGCAGGAGACGACGATGCCGGTCGGGAGGTGCGTGATGCGCACGGCCGAGTCGGTCGTGTTGACGCCCTGGCCGCCGGGGCCGGAGGCGCGGTACACGTCGATGCGCAGGTCCGACTCCTCGATCTCCACGTGGTCCGAGGACTCGACGACGGGCAGGATCTCGACGCCGGCGAAGGAGGTCTGGCGGCGGCCCTGGTTGTCGAAGGGCGAGATGCGGACGAGCCGGTGGGTGCCCTGCTCGACGGAGAGCGTGCCGTAGGCGTACGGCGCCTTCACGACGAAGGTGGTGGACTTGATGCCCGCCTCTTCCGCGTACGAGGTCTCGTAGATCTCCGTCGGGTAGCCGTGGCGCTCCGCCCAGCGCAGGTACATGCGCTGGAGTCGCTCGGCGAAGTCGGAGGCGTCGACGCCGCCGGCCTCGGCCCGGATGTTGACCAGGGCCTCGCGCTCGTCGTACTCGCCGGAGAGGAGGGTGCGGACCTCCATCTCGTCGAGGGCCTTGCGGACGGAGCCCAGCTCCGCCTCGGCCTCGGCGAGGGTGTCCGGGTCGTCCATCTCCTCGGCGAGCTCGAAGAGCACCGCGAGGTCGTCGATCCGGCCGCGCAGGGTCTCGGCCT
>NZ_MWIG01000129.1:0-3242 GCF_002156145.1 Streptomyces sp. NRRL B-24572
GACCGGGCACGCGGCGGGCGCCTGGGTGTCGCCCGAGGCGCTGAGCCCCGGTCTCGTCGGGGCGGCCATGGCGGGCGTGGCGCCCGCGCTGTTCACGGTCGGCCGGGCCCGCGTCTGGGAGGAGGTCCGGTGCCTGGTGCTGCCGCTCGCGATCGTCCTCGTCGGCCTCTTCACGGTGTCCGTGCTCAACGCCGGAACGCTCCGGGCCGTACGGGGCGGCCCGCTGTTCCTCGCCCTGTTCAGCCTCGGCTGGGTCGCCACCCTCGGCGTCCTCGCCCTCGCGGCGGTGGGCTGCCTGGCGGCGCAGTACCGCAGACGGCCCGGCGGCACGGGGGCGGCGGGGCGACGTCCGGTCGCCCCCCTGCCCGCCTGGTCGAAACCGCTGCTCGCCGTCCTCGGCTCGGGATGGCTCGGCATCGGCGCCGGCCTGCTGTGCTTCCCCGCCTTCTGGGGCGCCCTGCTCCCGTGGACGGTGAACCGCGCCGACGCACAGGGCCTCGGCGTGTGGGCGCTCGCTCTCGGCGTCGGAGTCCTCGGCTCCCTCGTGGAGGACGACCTGGCCCGTATCCGCCCCGCGCTCAGGGCCGTTCCGGCGGTGGCCCTCGCCCTCGCCGTGGTTCTCGCCGCCCACGCCTCCACGGTCGACTGGACCTCAGGACCCGGCGCCGCCCTCCTCACCCTCGTCGCCGGACTCCTCGTCACGGGTGTCTCGGGCCGGTGGCTGCTCGGCCGGGCCGTGAGGCGGGGCGAGGGCTGAACGGTGGCCGGTCGGCGGCTCACGTTCGCCGGCGGGGCGCCCCGTCGTCCGGGGCGTCCGGGCTCGCGAAGTGGAAGGGCACCGCGAGGTGTTCGGCCAGGGCCCGGCCGGCCGCCTCGGCGGCCGTGGCCTCAGGATGGCGCGCCTCCTCGGCCCGCACGTCGCCCAGGTGCCGTACGGCCGTCTCACGGTGGATCGTGGCGAGCTCGTACCGGCCCGCGGGCCCGGTGGAGACGGCCAGGAGGATCACGAACCAGTCGTGGACGGTGTCGCCGTCCCAGATCGCCTCGATCGCGACCACGGACCCCGGGCAGCCGGAGGCACGAGCGGCCAACGACTCCGGGTCGAGGGGGCTGAGGGGGGTGCGGGCGATCCGGTCGCCGTGGTGGAGGTACCGCTCGTGGACGACGCCCTCCGCCTCGTGGAGCCCCAGACCACGGCCCCGGCAGGTCTCCCAGACGACACGTGCCGCCTGGAGCCGGCGGTCCTGGAGGACGTACCCGTCGACCTCGCCACGGATGCCCTCCGGCAGCAGCCCCCACCACTCGGACGTCGTCAACCCGGCCATGCGGATCCCCCCCTTGTTCCCGGCCCGTGAGGTTACCCGCAGGTCGGGGGCGTGCGCCCGGCGATTTCGGCCCATGCCGGGGCCGTGTTCCCAGGGAATCCGGCCCCTCTCCGACGGGGCGAAACCCCGTGGCGGGCGGGGCCCGTGGCAGTGATGATGGCCGGATGACCCAGCGCGCGCAGCCCGTGGATGCCCTGATCGTCGTCGACGTGCAGTCGGCCTTCGTCACCGGAGACGGGGCCGTGCCCGCGGCCGGCCGGCTCGTCGAGCGGACGACCGACCTGATCGCCCGGGCCCGGCGGGGCGGGGCGTTCATCGCCCACCTGCAGAACGACGGGCCGCCCGGCGCCGAGGACGAACCCCACACGCCCGGCTGGGAACTCCACCACCCCGTGGAGCCCGGACCCGCCGAGGTGGTGATCCGCAAGCCCCACGACGACGGCTTCGAGGAGACCGCGCTCGGCGTGGTCCTCACCGACGCGGGGGTGCGGGCGATCGCCGTCTGCGGCGTCATGTCGGAGATGTGCGTCCAGGCGACGGCCCGTACGGCCCTGGCGCTCGGCTACCGGGTCGTCGTCCCGCACGACGCCCACGCGACCCAGGACATCCCGGCGGCGCCGGGCATCAGCGAGACGATCCCGGCCGCGACGGTCTCCCGCGTCGCCGCGTACGCCCTCGGGAGCGACGCGGAGACCACCGTCCCGGCCGCCGCCGTCACGTTCACGGCCCCTACGGCGCCCTGAGGCACCCGCCCCTCCTCCGCCGAGCGAACGGAATGCGCCACGCGTCGCGGCAGCGCGACGGCGAGCGGGCTGTTCAAAGGCTTGTCGATCCCTCCACGGCGGTGCCGGGGCGTCTCGTCGGCGTTCCGCACGACGGGTTGGGGGAGCGGTGGAAGAGCCCGCGGCGCTCGCCATGTCGGGGTGACGACGGTGTTCGGGCTCGTCGTCTCGAACGTCTGGGAGCAGGCCGAGGCGCGGGACCGGCGCCTGTTCCGTCGACGGGGTTCCGGTCAGGACACCGAGGGGATCGCCGGGGAACTGGAGGCCGCCGGGCGGGAGGTGGCGTCCGCGCGGGCCGCAGGGAACGAGGCGGAGGCCGCAGCGATCCAGGAGCACTGGAGCGAGCGGCTCCTCCGGGTGCTCCGCGAGGACCCGGCCGCCGAAGAGCCCCGTACCGGGGAGCGGGACCTCGTCGCCCGCGTCCTCCCCACCAACTCGCCCTCACCGCACACGCCGACCGGGCGATCCGCGAGGACCGGCTGCGCATCGCCGGACCTCCGCGCACTCCCGGAGGGGGCGTCCGACCCGTTCACGGCACCCGGTGGCCCCGCGCCGCTCGCCTGGCTGGGACGAGCGGGCCCGCGCCGAGCTCGACACGGCCCTCGCCTGCGCCGAGGTCGCCGGGCACCAGGTGCTCAGCGCCTCGGTCCGCGAGTCCGACGGCCGGTACTGGGACCGGCACGACCCGGCCCGCGCCGTCGCCGCGTACCGCGCGTCCCTGGAGCTCGACACCGGTGTGGGGGAGGCGCGAGGCGCGGCGATCGCGACGTACTTCCTCGGCTGCGCCCAGGACGCCGCCGGTGAGCACGGCACCGCGCCGACCACCCTGCGCGCCGCCCTCCGGATGCTGACGGACTGCCGGGACCCGCGCATGGCGGCCCGTGCCACGGCCGCCCTCGGCACCGTGCTCGACCACCTCGGCGACACCGAGGAGGCCGTACGCGCCCTGGAGGCCGCCGCCGGGACCCTGCGGGCCGAGCGGGCCACCCACTACGAGGCCCAGGCGCTCGTCGCCCTCGCGGACATCGCCGAACGCACCGGACCCCGCCGGGACGACGTCCCCGGCCGGCTGGAACGGGCCGCCCGCATCCACGAGGCGGGCGGCAGCCCCCTGGCCCCCGCCCTGCGCGAGCGC
>NZ_MWIG01000013.1:0-10580 GCF_002156145.1 Streptomyces sp. NRRL B-24572
CCGCGCCGAGGGCGTCGCGCGCCGCTGACGCGCTTCCGGTACGCCGAAGGGCCCCGTTCCTGTCCGAAAGGACCGGACGGGGCCCTTCGGCGTATGGGGTACGGGGCGGGGCCCTTCGGTGTACCGGAGCGGTGGTACGGGGGTGGAGCCTTCGGCGTACGGGAGCGGTGGTGCGGGTGGGGCGCGCGTCACAGTGAGGTGCGGTTCCGTCACGCACCCGCGGGCCCCTAGGGTCGTGGCCATGTTCGCTGCCTACGCTGCCCGAATCGACCGCGACCAGCCCCTGAACGGCCTCGAATTGGGCGAACGCCCCGAGCCCGAGGCGCGTCCCGGCTGGACCACCGTCACCGTCAGAGCCGCCTCGCTCAACCACCACGACCTGTGGTCGCTGCGCGGGGTGGGGCTGCCCGAGGAGAAGCTGCCGATGATCCTCGGCTGCGACGCCGCCGGCATCGACGAGGACGGCAACGAGGTCGTCCTGCACTCCGTCATCGGCCAGACGGGTCACGGGGTGGGGCCGAACGAGCCCCGCTCCATCCTCACCGAGCGCTACCAGGGCACCTTCGCCGAGCGCGTCACCGTCCCCTCCTGGAACGTGCTGCCCAAGCCGAAGGAGCTGTCCTTCGAGGAGGCCGCCTGCCTCCCCACCGCCTGGCTGACCGCGTACCGCATGCTCTTCACCAACGCCGGTGTGCGGCCCGGGGACTCCGTGCTCGTGCAGGGCGCGGGTGGTGGCGTCGCCACCGCCGCGATCGCCCTCGGCAAGGCGGCCGGCCTGCGGGTCTTCGCCACCAGCCGCGACGAGGCCAAGCGCAAGCGGGCCGTCGAGCTCGGCGCCGTCGAGGCGTACGAGCCGGGGGCGCGGCTTCCGCAGCGGGTGGACGCCGTCATCGAGACCGTCGGCGCGGCCACCTGGTCGCACTCGGTCAAGTCGCTGCGGCCCGGCGGCACGCTCGTCATCTCGGGCGCCACGAGCGGCGACCGGCCCACGCACGCCGAGCTGACCCGGATCTTCTTCCTGGAGCTGAAGGTCGTCGGCTCCACGATGGGCTCGAAGGACGAGCTGGAGGACCTGCTGTCGTTCTGCGCGGCGACGGGCCTGCGGCCGGTGATCGACGAGGTCCTGCCGCTGGACCGGGCGCGCGAGGGCTTCGAGAAGATGGCCTCCGGCGAGCTCTTCGGGAAGATCGTCCTGAAGACCTCCTGACCGACCTCTTGATACAGGACGGTTGTCCTGATGGGATCTCCGGCACGCGAAACGTGAACATCACTCACCTTGTCGTGTCACCTTGCCGTGCCGGAGGCCTCCTTGTTGCGAACCACCCTCGCGGCGACCGTCGTCGTCGCCTCGCTGCTCGCCCCGACCGCCGCGAGCGCGGAGCCCGCTGCCGGGGCGGATGCCGCCGCCCGGGCGGAGACCGGCGGTGACGCGATACCCGCCCTCACCGACTCCCGCGGCCGGGTCCTCACCCTGCGCGGCTGGAACCTCGCGGACAAGTCGCACAGCGGCGACGCCGCCCTCTCCGGGATCACCGAGAAGCACTTCCGGGACATGCGGGCCAAGGGCTTCAACACCGCCCGGGTCCTGTTCTTCTGGGACGACCTGGAGCCCCGGCCCGGCCAGTACAGCCGGGCGTACCTGGACAAGATCGAACGGGTCCTGGACTGGGCCCACACGTACGACGTCAAGGTCGTCCTCGACGCCCACCAGGACGTCTACGGGCCCGCCTTCGGCTCCCGGGGCATTCCGGCGTGGGCGACCAGGACCGACGGGCTGCCCTTCACCCCGCACCCCGACGACTGGTTCTCCCAGTACTTCGAGCCCGCCGTCCAGCGCGCCTTCACCCACCTCTACGAGGACGAGGACCTGCAGCGCGCCCAGGCCCGCATGTGGCGGGTGGTGGCCGAGCGCTTCGAGGACCACCCGGCCGTGCTCGGCTACGACCCCATCAACGAGCCGATGGGCGAGATGCGGGAGGGCGAGGACCTCGCGACGGCCGCCCGGCGCATCGAACGCGACCAGATCACCCCGATGCACAACCGCATCGCGGACGCGATCCGTTCGGTCGACAAGGACGCGTGGCTCTTCGTCGAGCCGACCCCGATCGTGGGCGAGGGTGTGCCCACCGGTCTGGGGCGGATCGACGACCCGAAGGTCGTCTACGCCCCCCACTTCTACAACGGCACCATGGAGGCGGGCGGGGACTACGACCCGTCGGCCCGCTGGATCGAGAACTACGAGGCGGCGGTCACCCAGTACCCGAAGGAGTACAAGGTCCCGGTGGTCGTGGGCGAATGGGGCCCGCTCAACAACTCCCTCCCGAACATGAACCGCTTCTACCGCGAGGCCATGGCCTCCCTCGGCCGCTACAGCTCCGGTTGGACCGGCTGGGAGTGGTGCTACGGCGGCGGCTACTGCGCGGTGGACGGTGCCGGGGCCTTCCGCACGAACAAGGAGCTGACCGCCGAGCCGTACGCGGAGGCGGTCGCGGGCACCGTCCGCTCCGCGTCGTACGACCCGGAGGCCGGGGCCTACCGCCTCTCGTACGACTCCGCCGGCCGGCGCGGCTCCCGCGTCACCGAGCTCTCCCTGCCGCCCGGCGACTGGCGGGTGACCGCCCACGGCGGCGCACTGGTCCTCCGCAAGGACCGGGGCAGGGCCTGGATCCTCGCGTCCCCGAACACCCGGGTGACGGTCACGGCAACCCGAGGCTGACGAGCCCACCGAGGCGGGCCCTGCGCTTGGCCCGGGCCCTGCGCTCGCGGGGTCTGTGCTCGCAGGCCCTGCGCTCGGCCCGGGGCCTGCGCTCGGCCCGGGGTCTGTGCTCGCAGGCCCTGCGCTCGGCCCGGGGCCTGCGCTCGGCCCGGGGCCCGCGCTCGGCCCGGGCCTGCGCCGTCCGGCCCGTCAGGCCTTTCTCTCGGGGTCCAGCAGGGCCGTGATGCGGAGGGCCGCCGTCGACAAGTGGTGGCGTGTCTCCGTCAGTTGGTCCTGGGTCACCCCGTGGTCGCGGGCCGCGTCGCGGACCTCGTCGCGGAAGCGGTCGAGGAGCCGGTCGAGGTCGCGGGCCGGGTCGCCCGTGCCCGCCGTGTCCCGGGCCCACTCCGGCGCCTCGGCGGAGAACGGCGCCTCCTGCGAGGCGGCCTTCGGGTGGGTCGTGCCCGCCACCAGGTCGCCGAGCTGGGCCGTGATGCCCGAGATCCCCTCCCAGACCCCCTTGGGCCAGTCGCCCCGCGAGAACCGGTCCTGGACCTCCTCCTGCACCTGCTGGGCGATCCGCTGGAACTCCTTCGCCTGGCGCCGCGCCGACCGGGCCTCCTCGCGGGCCTCGCGGGCCTGCTGCTTCCACTCCTGCTTGAACCGGCGCATCTCCTCCTTGGCCTCGGCGAACGAGGAAGGATCCGCCGTGCGGTTCTGTCCCGCGGCCGCGCGCATCTCGCTGCGCACCCGCCCGGCCGCGCCCCGCACGTCGTCGCGGATCTCCGCCGCCAGCTCCGAGACCGATTCGCGGATCTCCCGCTCCAGGTCGTCCAGTTCGGCGCCGCGCCCGGCCAGCTCGGCGCGGCCGGCGTCGGTGATCGAGTAGACCTTGCGGCCGCCCTCGCTGGCGTGCGTGACGAGACCCTCGGCCTCCAGTTTGGCGAGGCGCGGGTAGACCGTGCCCGCCGAGGGTGCGTACAGCCCCTGGAAGCGCTCCTCGAGGAGCCTGATCACCTCGTACCCGTGGCGCGGAGCCTCGTCGAGCAGCTTGAGGAGGTAGAGGCGGAGGCGTCCGTGGGCGAAGACGGGCGGCATGTCAGAGCACCTTTCCGGTCGCGGAGGGAGCGGACGAGGAATCGGCGGACGAAGGGGCGGCGGACGAGGAGGCGGCTTCGCCGTCCTCCTCGTGCTCGGGGCGGCGGAGCAGGGCGATGGAGCCGGAGACGGTCGTCGCCTTGAGCGTGCCCCGGCCCGAACCGAGGGTGCCGGTGATGGACTTGGCGCCCCACTGGCCTCCCACCCGCAGGTCCTCGAAGGCGTTCGACACGGCGCCGCTCGTGGTGCTCGCCTCGACCCGGGCGTCGGCCGGGTGCGGGAGGCGGATGGCGACCTCGCCCGAGACGCTGGTGAGCCGGATGTCGGCGGGCGGCCCGTCGAGCCGGGACGGGTCGAGGTCGATGACCATGTCGCCGCTGACCGTGTCGGCCTTCACGGAGGAGCCCGCGCCCTCGATCACCGTCACGTCGCCGGTCACGGAGTTGACGCGCAGCGCGCCGGTGACCGACTGGGCCTCCAGGTTCCCCGAGACGCTCTCGGCGCGGACCGGGCCGGAGAGTCCGAGGAGGGTGGTGTCGCCCGTGACGCCGCGCACCTCCGTACGCCCGCTGATCCCGCTGACGACCGCCTCGGCTCCGACCACGCCCACCTCGACGTCGATGCCCGCGGGGACGGCGACGGAGACGACGGCCCGGCGGCGCCGGTACTCCTTGCGCTCGAACCACTTGAGGATGCCCTTCCAGTGCAGGTCCTCGTAGGTCACGGTCAGCGTGGAGCCGTCCTGCGTCACGATCAGCGGCGGACCCTCGATCTCGGAGATCTCCAGCCGGGTGGAACTCTCGTCCGTCCCCACCACGTTCACCGTGCCGTTGACGATGCGGACCTGCAGAAGTGTCACCGGCTCGGCCGGAGCCAGCTTCGTCGGCTCGGTGACGGACCACTCTGTCATGGTGCTGACCTCCCGTATCGGCAACGCAACATATCGCGTTTCTCGATAGACACGATATATCGCGGTCTTGCGAAGTCAACCCCGACTCAACCCCGACTCGACCCTGACAGGGAGGGGGTAATAAGGGTCATATGTGGACGAATTGGCCTAGCGTGGGGCCATGAACACGACATCCGGACCGCACCCTGTCGGAGCCCTGCTGCTCTGCCGCGCCGAACCTTCCGCGGTCCGTCCGCCTGCCCGACTCCTGCGGGAACAGCTGCTCCTCGCCCCCGCGGGAGCCGAATGGAGCGTGCTCGTACCGGAGGGAAAGCCCTGGCTGCACGGCGGGGAGCCCGTCGAACAGGTCGTCACCGGCTGGGCCACCGCCCTCGCCGTCCCGGCCGCGGGACGGCCCGTCGTCGCGCTCTGGTGGGACCGCGACCGGGCCGGTCTCACGCTCGCCGCCGGCTTCCGCCGTACGGTCGGCTACACCTGGCTCGCGGACGGCACCCCCGCCGGCGAGGACGAGGCCATGCGCACCTTCGCCGACAGGCTCGCCCTCGATCCCGTCCTGGACGTGCAGGCCCTCGAACCGCTCACCGCGCCCGACCCGGACGCCGACGCCCACACCCGGCTCCTCGGCGTCGTCGCGGTCCTCGCCCGCGTCGGGCTCGCGCTGCCCACCGGAATCGTCCCCGGCGAGACCGCCGACCGGCTCCGCTCCGCCGCCCTCGCCCGGGGCGCCGAGCAGGTCGACGGCTCGGGTCGACCGCATGCCGTACGCGCGGAGCCGGACGTGGTGGAGGGCGGCCCCCTCGGCCCGTACCCGCGCGGCCCCGAAGCGCGCGTACTGGGCGGGGCGCAGCTCCTCGTGGGGGTGCCGCTGCTGCTCTGGGGCGCCGGCCGGCGCAGCGGCGGCTGGGCGACGGCCGGGGCGCTGCTCGTCGCGCACGGTGCGCTCGGGCTCGCCCACGACCGGCTGCGGGAGCGGTGACCCCGCAGCCGGAGGGGGCTCCTACTCCTCGTCGTCCTCGTCGTCGTCCAGACGGGCCAGCCAGGTCGCGAGGCGCTCGACCGGCACCTCGAAGTCGGGGTTGAGGTCGACGAACGTCCGCAGCTGCTCGGCGAGCCACTCGAAGGTGACCTCCTCCTCGCCGCGCCGCTTCTCCAGTTCCTCGATGCCACGGTCGGTGAAGTACATGCGATCAGGATAGGCCGTACCCCTCCCGTCCCCTGTCGCCCGTCAGTCCCACCGATTAGCCTTCTGGATCCAACATCGCTTCGGGGAGCGGGGGGCCGCTGTGGCACTGGGGATCGCTCGGATTCGACTGGACGACGGCACGCCCGTCTGGGCACGGGTCAGCGACGCGGAGGAACTCAACAGAGGCGGCGGCTTCCAGGACACCGGCGTCAGGGACCGGGTGGTCTCGATGGCCGGCGGGCTCACGGACGTGGTGCGCGGGGTCGTCGGCTCCCTGCGCGCCGGCCTCGACCCGCAGGGGCCGGTGGAGGTCGCCGTCAGCTTCGGCATCGAACTGTCGGCGCAGTCGGGCAAGGTGATCGGCGTCCTCGCGGACGGCGCGGGCAAGGCCTCCGTGAACGTCTCCCTCACCTGGACC
Source organism: Streptomyces sp. NRRL B-24572 (assembly GCF_002156145.1). Lineage (NCBI taxonomy): Bacteria > Bacillati > Actinomycetota > Actinomycetes > Kitasatosporales > Streptomycetaceae > Streptomyces > Streptomyces sp. NRRL B-24572. The sequence goes on from NZ_MWIG01000013.1 coordinate 6,305, forward strand.
GAACCGGGCCCGGTCGTCCCCGCCCCGGCCGCCGGGGCGAGCCCGGCAGGGACCCGGGCGCCCGCGACGGCCCCGGGCCCGACAGCCGGACCGGACCCCGCACCCGCGCCCCCACTGCCCAGCGCACGCCCGGCGGCCGACGAGGTCGCATGAGCGACTTCGACGCTCTCGTGCGCCCCGCACTGGTACGCATCGCAGCCCCCGGCTGCGGGTATGACCCGCACGGCGACCGGTACTGGGGCACCGGCTTCTTCATCGCCCCCGGCTGGGTGCTGACCTGCGCCCATGTTGTGGCCGAGGGGGGAAGCGCGGTGTGGAAGAGGAAGCCGGTCGTCGGCATCACCTGGGAGGACGGCAAGACCACCCGCGAGACCACGGGCACCGTCGTGCTCGCGCTGCCGCTCCCCGACCGGCCCGAGGACCCGCCCGACCGGTGGGCCTTCCCCGACATCGCGCTCATCAGCGCGCCCGGCACGGGGAAGGCGTCCTGCGTGCGCCTCAGCGAGCGCCCCACCGTCCGGCCCACCGTCCGGCCGATCCGCGTCAGCCTGCACGGCTGGTCCCGGGAGACCGGCGAGCTCGGAGTGCGCACCGTCCACGGCGAGATGAACGGCAGCGACGGACAGGCGCTCGTCACCGACGTCATGCCCGTCGAGGGCTGCTCCGGCGGCCCGGTCGTCGACCGCGACCAGGGCGCCGTCGTCGGCATCAACAAGGGACGCGGCCGCGACGGCGGCGCCGTCGTCCCCGTCACCGCCCTGCGCCGGCTGCACGACCTCCCGGGCGGGGAGAAGATGGCCGAGGCGCTGCGCGCCCACGACCGCCACCACCTCGTCCGCTACCGCTCCCTCGACGACCGGCCCGACTGGACCCGCGCCCAGGGCCGGCTGTCCGGAGCGAGCGGCGTCAGCCCCGGGCTCCGCACCCAGCTGTACGGGCACTTCGCCGAACTGCCCGCTCCCACCGCGCCCGGCGAGATCCTTGACCTGATCGACCAGGTCAAGGCCTGGATCAGGGACGACGACCTGCCGGACGCCCTGGAGGACGATCCGCGCACCTGGAGCGAGGGCGCCGGAGTCCTCCGCGGACTGCGCGCGCCCCACAGGGACGTCCACGATCTCGAACGGGACGCCCTCCTGCTGTACGCGGCGCACGTCGCCCGGCACGTCTCCGGGCGGTACGGCGAGCGGGCGGACACCGCAGGCCTCACCCGCTGGATCGTCGACGAGTCGGGCGATGCCGACCGCCACCTCCGGCGTGAGATCGACCGGCTCATCACCCCCGGCCGGTCCTCGTCCCTCTCCGTACGCGAACCCCGCGCGCGTGCCGACGTCCTCCTGGAGATCGACACCCCCCGCTACGACCGGCGGTACCCCTGGCGGGTCAAGCTCCTCCTGGACGGGCAGACCGTCACCCCGCTCCACTGCGACGACCGGGGCGTCGAGCGGGCCCGGCTCAAGGAGACCCTGCGCGAGCCCCTCGCGGACGCCCTGCGGCGCGGCGACGGCGGAGCCCATCTCGCCGCCGTGGAGGCGGTGCTGCCGCGCGAGCTCTTCGACGAACCCCTCGACACCTGGCGGCTCGAACCGCCCCACGGCCCCGACGACGCCTGGGCGACCACCCTCGGCCAGCGCAGGATCGTGGTCATCCGCGACGCCCGCCGCCACGACCTGGAACCGGCTCCCGAATGGCGCGAGCGCTGGGAGGCCGGGGAGCGAGGGCCCCTGCACGCGGCCCCGCTGCGCGCCGAGGTGCCCGGCGCGGGTCCGGACGCCCACACCCCGCGCGTACGCCGGGAGACCTGGGCGGAGACGTACGACCGGCTGCGCGAGGCCGAGGGCGGCACCGTCCCCGTCTACTGCGGCCCGGTCGGCAGCGGCGACGGCCTCATGGCGATGAACGCGGCACTCGCCGCCGGCCACCCGATGGCCCTCTGGCGGACCGGCGCCCACGACCACACCGACTGCGCGGAGTTCCACGAGCGCGCCGAGCGGCTGCTCGCCGGCGCCGTCACCGCCTGGGACATACGCGGCCCGATCCGCTCCCTGCGCACCCGCGCCCAGGACCGGGCGGCCGGCCCCGAGGCGCGCGCCGCCTACGCCTGGGCCGAGTCCATCGCCGTCCTCCTGGACCCGCCGGACCGCCCACCGCACGCGGGGCGTCTGGAGGCCCCGCCGCTGTTGGGGGAGGGGGACCAGTGACCGGAGCGACCACCGGGACGCCGGGCCCGAGATCCGTCCGATTAGGCCATCGACAGGCCCCGCCCCCGAGCGAGACCGTCGACAGAGCCGACACCGACACCGACACCGACACCACAGCCAGGAGGAGTCCATCGTGAACGATTGGCGGATCTACCGTGGTGCCGGTCTTCCGCACGACGAGATACGGCGCCTGCCCGCCCCGCCGCCCTGGCGGGACTTCTCGACGGGCGGTGCCGACGACACCCTCGCCGGCTCCGACCGGCGGCTCGGCGTCAAACGCAGACTCGTCCAGAACCACCATCCCCGGCCCGAGGAGACCGACGCCGTCAACGCCGCCCTGTACCTGCGGCGACCGCTCCTCGTCACCGGCAACCCCGGCACCGGCAAGTCCACCCTCGCGCACGCCGTCGCCCACGAACTCCGCCTCGGCCGGGTGCTGCGCTGGCCCATCGTCAGCCGCTCCACCCTCCAGGACGGCCTCTACCGGTACGACGCCATCGGCCGCCTCCAGGACGTCCAGCTGGAGCGCGCCCAGGCCGGAGCGCCCGCCGCCGCGGCCCCGGCCGGCATCGGCTCGTACATCCGGCTCGGACCGCTCGGCACCGCGCTGCTCCCCTCCGAGCAGCCCCGCGTGCTGCTCATCGACGAGCTCGACAAGAGCGACCTCGACCTGCCCAACGACCTCCTGAACGCCCTGGAGGAGGGCGAGTTCGCCATCCCCGAGCTGGAGCGGCTCGCCGACCGGGAGCCCGTCGTCGAGGTGCTCAGCGACGACGGCCGCAAGGTGCCGGTGTACGGCGGCCGGATCCGCTGCACCACCTTCCCCTTCATCGTGCTCACCTCCAACGGCGAACGGGACTTCCCCGCCGCCCTGTTGCGCCGCTGCATCCGCCTGGAGCTCGAACCGCCCGGCGAGGAGCAGCTCGGCGCCATGATCGAGGCCCACCTCGGGACCGACGCCGTCGCGGGCGACGGCGAACAGGGCCTCGTCCAGCGCTTCCTGAACCGCGAGCCCGGCGAGGTGATCGCCACCGACCAGCTCCTCAACGCCCTCTATCTGACCCAGCACGCCTCCCGTGCCGAACGGGTGACCAGGGAACGCATCGCCGACATGCTCATGCAACCTCTCGATCAGCCGAGGTGACGATCGGATGCACCGGATGCATCTGGAAGAGCTCACCCGCAGACTGCGGGCCGGCGGACAGGACCCGACCGCCGAGGACATCGCGGACGCCCTCTGGCTGTCCCGCTGGCTCCCCGGCCCCTCCCCGGAAGGGCCGGGGACCGACCCGCCGCCGGACACGGCCGGGGACACCCCCGACACCGAGGCGCGCCCCGCCGAGAGCCGGGACCCGGCCCGCCCCGAGGACGAGGCCGCACGGGGAGGGACGGGCCGGCCGACCGCGTCCGAGGGAGCGGCCCGCGAGTCCGTCTCGCTCCACATGAAGGGCGGACCCGCCGGATCACACGGCGGCGCGGGGCGTACGGAGCGGGGCGCCACCCTGCCCGTGCGCGCCCCCGGCGCGAACGCCCTGCCGGGACTCCTCGGCCTGCAGAAGGCGCTGCGCCCGCTGCGCGACTACGCCCTCGCCCCGCCCCGCCCCGGCGAGGGCACCCTCGACGAGGAGGCCACCGCCGAACGCAGCGCCGCCGCGGGCATCCTGACGCCCGTCCTGCGCCCCGTCACCGGCCGCCATCCCGACATCCAGCTCCTCATGGACACCGGCCCCGCCATGGTCGTCTGGGACCGCATGGTCGAGGAGCTCCGCCAGGCCTGCCAGCAGTCCGGCGCCTTCCGCGACGTCCAGGTGCACCGGCTGTACGACACCGGCGAAGGCCCCCCGCTCGTCACCACCACCTCCGGCGCCGACGGGCGGCCCCGGCTCCGCCCCGTCGACCAGCTCCACGACCCCACCGGACGCCGGCTCACCCTCGTCGTCAGCGACTGCGTCGGCCCCCTCTGGCAGCGCGGTGCCGCCCAGAGCTTCCTGCGCCAGTGGCCCCGGCACTCCCCGCTCGCCCTCGTCCAGCCGCTGCCGCCGCGCCTCTGGCCGCGCACCGCGCTGCCAGAGGGG
>NZ_MWIG01000130.1:0-1628 GCF_002156145.1 Streptomyces sp. NRRL B-24572
TGCACGGCCGGGCCCGGCCGGGAGGGGCACCGGCCGGGGGCCTCGGCCGCCCCCACCGACCCGGCGGCCCGCCCGGACCTGCGGCGCTTCTACGGCCAGAAGCTCGTCTGGCGGCCCTGCGGCGACGTCCAGTGCGCCGAGCTCACCGTCCCGAGGGACTACTCCCGTCCCGGCGACGGCAAGACCTTCGTGCTGCCGGTGGCGAAGGCGGCGACCGCGACCGCCGGCAAGCGCGTCGGCTCGCTCGTCCTCAACCCCGGCGGCCCGGGCGAGCCCGGCGCGAAGCTCGTCGAGGACGGCGTCGCCGACGAGATCGGCAAGGGCGTGCGCGAGCGGTTCGACGTCGTGTCCTTCGACCCGCGCGGTGTCGGCGGGAGCAGGCCCGCCCTGACCTGCCTCACCGAGGACCGGACCGAGGTCGTGGACGAGGCGCCGCTCTACCCCCGTACGGACGCCGAGCGCGCCGCGGCCCTCGCCGGCGCGCGGGCGCAGGCCGCCGCCTGCCGGAAGGCCAGCGGTCCGCTGCTCCCGCACGTCGGGACGGACGACGCGGCCCGGGACATGGACGTGCTGAGGGCGGCCCTCGGCGAGCGCCGGCTGACGTACGTCGGCTGGTCGTACGGCACGAGCCTGGGCACCTCGTACGCCGAGCAGTTCCCGCGTCGCGTACGGGCGATGGTCCTTGACGGAGCGGTCGACCCGTCCCTGGACTGGCGGCAGCGCGTGCTCGGCCAGTCGACCGGTTTCCGGGACGCGGTCGAGGAGTACGCCGAGTCCTGCGCCGACACGGTGGGCGAGGGCTGCCCCGGCGGGACGCCCGAGGAGATACGCACGCTGATCGACCGGCTCCTCGAACGGACGCGGCGCGAGCCGCTGCCGGTCGACGGCTCCGAGGACGGTCTCGACGCGGCGGGCCTGGTCTCCGCGCTCGGTCTGTCCATGTACACGCCGGAGGCGCAGTGGGAGGGCCTGTCCGAGGCGCTGCGCGCGGCGGACGACGGGGACGGTACGAAGCTGGCGGCCCTGGCGGCGGGCGAGGACGAGTCTCCCGACACCGATGCCGACTCCGACTCCGACTCCGGCGCCGACGCCGACGCCGATGCCGACTCCGACGCCGAGGAGGCCGCGGAGACGGCGGGCGACGTGCCCGAGGACAACGGCGAAGCCGCCCTCATCGCGATCAACTGCCTCGACGTCCCCCACCCCCGCGACGCACAGGCCTACTGGGACGCACTGGCCCCCGCCCACCGGGCCGCCGGGGACTACGGCACGTCCGGGGTGACCGGCGAGCTGGTCTGCAAGGACTGGCCGGCCGGTACCCAGCGGCCGCACCGGGTGGCCGCGGCGGGCGTTCCGCCGGTGCTCGTCGTGGGCACCTCGGGCGATCCGGCGACGCCGTACGACGAGGCGGTGAGCCTGGCACGCCAGTTCCCCGGCGGCATGCTGCTGTCCTTCGAGGCCCCCGGCCACACCGGGTACGGCCGCGACGCCTGCGTCGACGAGAAGGTCGAGGCCTACCTGGTCTCGCTCACGAAGGTCCGCCCCGGCACTATGTGCACGCCGTAGCGTCCGGCGGGTCGAGCAGGTCGAGTTCGGCGGTGAGCGCGGCGGCGAGCGCGTCGAGGTCG
>NZ_MWIG01000131.1:0-670 GCF_002156145.1 Streptomyces sp. NRRL B-24572
GGCGCCGCGAACCTCGGAGCGGGCGTCCTGAGCGGGTTCCCGGTGAGCAGCAGTGCCAGCCGCACTGCGCTGGCGGACTCCACCGGCGCGCGAAGCCAGGTGTACTCGCTGACCGCAGGTGCGGCCGTTCTCGCCGTCCTGCTGTTCCTCAGCCCGTTGCTGAGTCTCACCCCGGTCGCCGTGTTGGGTGCCCTCGTCATCTACGCCGCCGTCAAGATGATCGACCTGGCAGGCTTCCGGAGACTGGCCTCCTTCCGCCGCAGGGAACTCCTGCTGGCCGTCGGCTGCCTGTGCGGCGTGCTGTCCCTGGACATTCTGTACGGGGTGCTGGTGGCGGTCGGTCTGTCGGTGGCCGAGCTCCTGACGCGGGTGGCGCGCCCGCACGATGCCGTCCAGGGGCTGGTGCCCGGCGTGGCCGGCATGCACGACGTCGACGACTATCCGGAGGCCCGTACGATTCCCGGGCTGGTCGTCTATCGCTACGACTCGCCGCTGTTCTTCGCCAACGCGGAGAACTTCCGGCGCCGCGCACTCGCCGCCGTCGCGGAGCAGCCCGGGCCCGTCCACTGGTTCGTGCTCAATACCGAGGCCAACGTGGAGGTGGACATCACCGCGCTGGACTCCGTCGACGAGCTGCGTCGCGAACTGTCCGGGCGCGGCATCGTGTTCG
>NZ_MWIG01000132.1:0-13867 GCF_002156145.1 Streptomyces sp. NRRL B-24572
CGCCGGGCCCGGCGACCGGCTCGCGCTGCTGCTGCCCGCGCACTGGCAGAGCGCCGTGTGGCTGCTCGCCTGCTCGTCCGTCGGCGTGGTCGCGGAGATCGGCGGCGACCCCGCGGACGCGGACGTCGTGGTCGCGGGTCCCGACGCCCTGGAGGCGGGTCTCGCCTGCTCCGGGGAGCGGATCGCGCTCTCCCTGGCCCCGCTGGGCCGCCGCTTCCCGGCCGCGCCCGCCGGGTACGCGGACTACGCGGTCGAGGTGCCGAGCCAGGGCGACCGGTTCGCCCCGTTCGCACCGGTCGATCCGGAGGCTCCGGCGCTCGTCGTCGACGGTACGGAACGCAGCGGCGCCCAGCTCGTCGAACAGGCCCGGACGGACGCCGCGGCCCTCGGCCTCGCCCCGGGCTCCCGGCTCCTGTCCGGACTCGACTACGGGACCTGGGAGGGCCTCTCGGCCGGCCTGTACGCCCCCCTCGCGGCGGGCGGCTCGGTGGTCCTGTGCCGGAACCTGGACCAGCTGGGCGCGGAGGGCCTGGAGAAGCGCGTGGAGAGCGAGCGCGTCACCCATTCGGCCCTCTGAGCGGCCCCCTCGCCGGGACGGCCCTCCGAGCCGTCCCGGCTCCTGCCCGCAGGACACACCCGTCCGCCCTCCGGGCCGCTCGCGCCCACCGGCACCGGCCGGGCGCCCTGCCGTCACGCCCCGGCATCCGCCCCGACACACCTGGGCGTGGGTCCACCACCAGAAGCCGCTCCGGTACATGATCGGCCCGGGGGGAGTCGACTCCTTCCGCACAACCATGCGTCGGGTTCGGCCGTCTCCTCCTGTGACCGGTGGACGCCCGGCGCGCCGCCGACGCCATGAAGGACGGACCCTGACGTGACGGACCGCGCAGGCACGCCCGCCGAACCGGACCCTCCGGCCACGGAGGACGAGGACACGGCGCCCGGTGCTCCGGAGGAGCCGCACCGGCGCCGCCACTGGCTGCGCTGGACCGCCCTCGGTTGCGCGGTCGTCGTGCTGGCCGCCGCCGGGGTCGGCTGGTGGTTCTACCGGAAGCTCGACCACAACATCACCACCGACACCACCGCCGCCGCCGAGCTGGAGAAGTACGAGAAGGAGCGCCCGCCGGCCGGCACCACGACCGCCCGGAACATCCTGATCATCGGCTCGGACACCCGGGCCGGCGCGGACAACCGCAAGTACGGCAAGGACGAGGGCACCCAGCGTTCCGACACGACGATCCTGCTGCACCTCGCGGCGGGGAAGTCGAGCGCGACGGCCGTCTCCCTGCCCCGCGACCTGATGGTGACGATCCCGAGCTGCCGCAAGGCGGACGGGACCCGCACCCGTGAGCAGTTCGCGCAGTTCAACTGGGCCTTCGAGTTCGGCGGTACGGCGTGCACGATCCGTACCGTCGAGAAGCTGACCGGGATCCGGGTGGACCACCACATGGTGATCGACTTCCGGGGCTTCAAGAAGATGGTGGACGCCGTGGACGGGGTGGAGGTCTGCCTCAAGGAGCCCGTGGACGACACGGACGCGAAGCTGAAGCTGCCCGCGGGCCGCCAGACGCTCCACGGGGAGCAGGCACTCGGTTTCGTACGGGCCCGCAAGTCGATCGGGAACGGCAGCGACACGGAACGGATGGACCGTCAGCAGCAGTTCCTCGGCGCCCTCGTCAACAAGGTGCAGAGCGACGGGGTGCTGCTCAACCCGACCAAGCTGTATCCGGTCCTGGACGCGGCCACGAAGGCGATCACCACGGACCCCGGGCTCGACTCGCTGAAGGACCTGTACGACCTGGCGCGGGCCATGCGGGCCATCCCGACCGCGAAGGTGCAGTTCCTCACCGTCCCGCGCCGGTCCTACCGATACGACGCGAACCGGGACGAACTGGTGCAACCCGCGGCGAGTGAACTCTTCAAGCAGCTGCGCGAGGACAGGCCCATCGCGGTGACACCGGAGAGCAAAGAGCACGGTGGGGACGGGAAGCCCGACGACAGCGGCACGGTGCCGCCGTCCGCGACGCCCACCTTCACGGGACGGAACGCGGCGGAGGGAGTGTGCGGGTAAAGGGCGCCCCAAGGGGAGTGTGGAGAGGGATGAGGTTTGAGCAAATTGCCCGGTTGTAAGGGGCGTGGAATTTGTCACGGACGTCGCCCCACGCTGAACTGGGCGGATACTGTGACGCGATCCGGTGCACCCGACCGCGTGGCCGCACTGACCAAGGATCGAACGACCGAGAGAGCGGCGCCCTGCGGGGGAGGCGCCTCGCGTGGCACCGACGGAGGATTCGAGTAACCGTGGACGCGCACAGCCGTGGACAGGCGGACGAGATCGACCCCGCCGACCAGTGGGTACTCAACCCGCGGACCGGCAACTACGAACTGCGACTGGACCGCTCCGCTGGGCAGTCCCAGCCCCGATCGCAGACCCCGTCCCGCTCCCGGAGACCGGCCTCCACCGCTCCCTCGTCGGCACCCGCTTCCACGCCGGCCGAGGCACCCGTCCCCGGCCAGCGCCGCCGCCGCGCCCCCGAGCCCGCCGACGGCGGCCAGGTCCCGCCGCAGAGCCGCCGCAAGCGCAAGCAGGGCGCGAGCCGCAAGAAGAAGGTCCTGCTGTGGACCGGCGGCACGATGGCGTTCATCCTCGTGGGCGGTGCGGCAGGTGCGTACGCGATCTACAGCAAGCTCGACGGCAACATCGGCACGGTCGACGTCGGTGACGCCGCGGTCGACACCCCGGGGATGAACGGGCCGCTCAACATCCTGATCATCGGCAACGACGTCCGCACCGGCGTGGGCAACAAGAGCTACGGGGACAGGGACAACGTCACCGGCCACGCCGACACGACGCTGTTCATGCACGTCTCCGACGACCGCACGAACGCGACGGTCCTGAGCATCCCCCGGGACCTCAAGACCGAGATCCCGGACTGCCCGACGAAGCAGCCCGACGGTTCGACGAAGCTCATCCCCGGCTCGCTCGGAAAGACCCGGTTCAACGAGTCGTTCGGTGTGAACGGCCGCGACCCCGGCTGCGTGATGCGCACGGTCAAGGAGATGACCGGAGTGGGCATCAACCACTTCATGATGGTCGACTTCAACGCCGTCAAGACGCTGTCGGCCGCGGTCGGCGGCGTGAAGGTCTGTCTGACCGAGCCCATCAAGGACCCGGGCTACTCCAAGCTCGACCTGCCGGCGGGCGAGAGCCGGATCCAGGGCGAGACCGCGCTCGCGTTCCTCCGCAACCGTCACGGTCTCGGCAACGAGAGCGACCTGGACCGGATCAAGATGCAGCAGGCGTTCGTCGCGTCCATGATCCGGCAGCTGAAGGAAGACACCCTGGACAGCCCGACGCAGCTGCTCTCGGTCGCCAACGCGGCGACCGAGGCGCTGACCGTGGACAAGGGGATAGGCAGTGCCCTGAAGCTGACGAGCCTGGCCAAGGAGATCGGGAAGGTCGACCTCAAGAACATCAGCTTCATGACCGTTCCGGTCGTCGACAACCCCGATGAGCCGCCGAACAAGCGGGCGACGGTCGTCCTCGACCCGGTCAAGGCTCCGCAGGTGTTCTCGATGATCCAGAACGACGTCTCCTTCACCGAGGTGAAGAGGAAGCAGCAGGACGCCAAGAACGCCCAGGCGAAGGCCCAGGCGAAGCTGCTCCAGGGCCCGCGCGCCGAGGCCGTCGACGTACGCGTCGACGTCTACAACGGCAGCGGGATCCGGGGCGCGGCCCAGTCGACCATCAACTGGCTGCAGAACGACGAGGGTGTGACGCGGTCCACCAACAAGAGCAACGCCCCCGAGAAGGCGGCGAAGACCACGCTCACCTATGCACCGAACCAGGCCGATCAGGCCCGCAAGCTCGCGGACATGATGGGCCTGCCGGCCTCGGCGCTCAAGCCGGGCACACAGGATGCCGCCGCACGCGAGCCCATGACGCTCGTGCTCGGCGCCGACTTCAAGGGCGCAGGGGTGCCCATCAACGGACCGGCGAAGGCGCCGGACGTCGAGAAGGTAGAAGCTGACAAGCAGGTGTGCGCCAAGTAGTCCGGAAACACCGGGGCTTGGCGCACTCCTGACTCACGAGGGGACCTGGGGTGGGACAGAACAGCGTGCGTGGGGAGGGAACGCGCGGGCGCGTTCCGCGCGCCCGTGAACTGGGCTGGGACGACGACCTGTACGGCGCCGGAGAGGCGACCGGAGCGGAGAGTGCGGCTCCTGAGGAGGCGGCCGCACCCGCGTCGACCCGTGCCTCGCGCCGGCGCGGCGGGAACGGTGGCGGTACGGGCACGGGCGGACGCGCCGCCGCGCGCCAGCGGGCCAAGAAGAACGGCAAGCGCAAGGTACTGCGCTGGACGGCGATCACCCTGTCGGTGCTGATACTCGGCACGGCCGGCGCCGGATACGCGTACTACCAGCACCTCAACGGCAACATCCGCAGCGATGGCCGCGCAGGCGGCGAGAGCGGCGTGAAGAAGGCCGCGCCGAATGCGCTGGGCGACACCCCGCTCAACATCCTCCTCATCGGCTCCGACGACCGCAAGGACCCCAGGAACGTGGCCCTGGGCGGCGGCAAGAAGGACCGGTACCGGCCACCGCTCGCCGACGTGCAGATGCTGCTGCACATTTCCGCGGACCGGAAGAACGCCTCGATCATCTCCATCCCGCGCGACACGGTCGTCAGGATCCCCGAGTGCACGGGCAAGGACGGCAAAACGTACCCCGAGACCACCAACCGGCCCATCAACGAGTCGCTGCAGCGCGGCGGCGCCGGCTGCACCCTCACCACCTGGGAGAAGCTCACCGGGGTCTACATCGACCACTGGATGATGATCGAGTTCGCGGGTGTGGTCGCCATGGCCGACGAGGTCGGCGGCGTCCCGGTCTGCGTGAAGACCGGCGTCTACGACAAGTCGACGCCCGCCGCCCCGGGCGGCTCCCACCTCAAGCTTCCCAAGGGCACCCACGAGATCAAGGGCGAGCAGGCCCTCCAGTGGCTGCGCACCCGGCACGCCTGGGGCAGTGACCAGGGCCGCGCCCAGGCCCAGCACATGTACATGAACGGCCTGATGAAGAAGCTCCAGGACCAGGACGCCTGGACCGACACCCCGCGTCTGATGGGACTGGCCGAGACCGCCACGAAGGCCTTCAAGGTCTCCGACGAGATCAGCACGGTGGCGAAGCTGTTCGACCTGTCGATGCAGCTGAAGAACGTGAAGCTGGACCGGCTGACCACGGCGACCGTCCCGACGGACGCGTATCCGGGCAACCCGGACGCCTGGCTCCAGCCGCGCCAGTCGGCCGCCGAGAAGATGTGGGCGATGCTCCGCGACGACGTGGCCATGGACAAGAACGGCAACCCGGCCGACGCGAAGCCGAAGCCCTCCGCCCCGGCGAAGCCGACGGCCGTCGCCGAGGCGCCCGGCTCCTTCGCGGTCACGGTGGTCAACGGCACCGCGGGCGACGGCGCACCGGCCCAGGAAGGCCGGGCCGGTGCGCTGGCCGAGCAGCTGCAGGGCAAGGGCTTCACACGGGCCGAACACTCCAGGGAGGCCCAGCCGCGCAAGGACACCGTGGTGTTCTACCCGAAGGACGCCGGCGACCAGGGCAAGGCGAACGCCCAGTCCGTGGCCACCGCTCTGGGCCTGCCGGCCACGGCGGTCCGCGCGGACGCCAAGGTCACGGACCTCACGCTGATCGTCGGCGCCGACTGGCGCGAGGGCAGCACCTACAAGAAGCCGACGGTCACCGCGGGCGACCTGCCGGAGGGCGCGAACGACAAGACGGACTGCATGACCGTCAACCCCAAGATCTACGAGTGGGACGGGAAGTCCTAGGACTCCGCGGCACCGCGTGTACGGCGAAGGCCGGGACCCCCACCAGGGGCCCGGCCTTCGCCGTACGACGGGTCGGACGGTCTCGCCCTCGGCGCGCATCACACCGCCGACGTTCTGCACGCCCGTCCCCTCCGGGGCGCACCCAACGGCCGACGCACCGAAGGGAACGTGAACTAGGCGCTTTAGAAGGGGAGTTGGGCCGCCACGCCGCGCGAAATCTCCTTGCGCCACCCGAGACAGTGATCAGATAATAAGACGTTTTCTGCGCAACGGGGGCCCCTGAGCAGATCTCTGACCACCCATCAACTCTCTTGCTTCCACGGCAAGAGACAGAGACGTAAGGGTAAGACGTTGCGCATCTGGTCCAAACTTTCCGTGGCGGGTCTCGTCGCGGTCGCACTCCTGAGCACGGCCGCGCCGTCCAACGCGGCAGGCCACCGCTCGTACGGGAACAACACCGGCCGCTGCAATGCCACGGTCCTGGGCGGCGGCAACTGGCAGCCGCTGTGCCTCTTCTACGTGCACGACGGAAGCGGCGCGATCTGGGGTCAGGACGGTAGCGTCTACGACCTCCGCGACCACCACTTCATATCCGGCACCGGCACCGGTTCCGGCCAGTACGTGAAGAACAACGCCACGGCGATGGAGTCGGAGTACTGGGAAGGCTCCGGTGGCACCGTCTGGTTCAACAGCGGCTACCAGGGCAACTACGACTTCGCGTACGACGGCCAGGGCGGCCCGCTCTACTACACCTGGAACGAGAACGCCTCGACCGAGGTCGGCATCGGCGTCGGCTGACAGCCGCCCCACCGCCCGCCGTCACAGGTGGATGGGTGCTCCGTAGCCCATCCGTCTGAACGCGGCGCCGCCTGATCACCCGTTTCCGTGTTTGTCTGGCCGGGCCGCGCTCGGCCAGACAAATGCACTTCCCTGCCTGAGGTTTACGATGCAGCTCATCAACATACGTACCATCGCAAGCGCAACGCTGACCCTCGCGGTTTTCGGTGGTGCGACTGCATGCTCGAGCGCGGGGCAGGACGGAGCGGCAGACAGCTCGCATCGAGCACCGCAGCCGGTGGTCTCGAAGATACCGGGCGTCAAGAAGGTCGAGCCACGGTCGGACACCGCCGGACTTTCGTTGCCGATTGACGAGTTCATGGCGAAGGGATCCGACCTGGAGCAGACCGCCAGAGCGATGACCGTGCTCGAAACACGATGTGCGAGCCGGTTCGGCTTCAGCCTCAAGCTGCCGGAGCCGACGTCGCCGGGGTTCGGCAAGAACACTCGTCGATACGGCGTTCCCGAGTCCTTGGAAGTCGCCCAGAAGTTCGGCTTCCACATGCCGAAGAACGACCCTCGCGCAGCGAAGAACAGGTCTGGCGTCCCGCCCACAGAGGAACAGATGAAGATCCTCACCGGGTCGACGCCCCAAGGCCCCGTCAAGGAATACCACGGGATCGCGGTGCCCGAGGGAGGCTGCGCGGGCGAGGCGGGCCGGGCCATCTCGGGTTCGGACGACGCTCGGGCCGGACACTCGCCGAGGGCCGAGGAGATCCGGGCGCACTCGTTCGAGCTGTCCCGGCAGGATCCCCGGGTCATCGCGGCGCAGGCAGCCTGGGTGAAGTGCATGAGCGCCCAGGGCTACGGCAACTACAAGACCTCGTTCGACGCGGGCGGCGACAGCAGGTGGAACACACCGGTGGCCACCTCCCAGGAGATCGCGGTCGCGCTGGCGGACTGGAACTGCGCCAAGAGCGCCAACCTCGTCGGTGTGTGGGCGGCAGTCGAGACCGCCTACCAGAACACCCAGATCGATCAGCATGCCGAGGAACTGAAGCAGGCGCAGGCAGACCTGCGGGCACAGGCGAAGCGGGTCGCCTCGATCGTCTCCGGCGCCACGCCCGCCTCCTGAGGGCGACGCTGACGACCGCCTGTCCCGCTGCGATGCGGTGGGACACCAATCCGATCGGCAAGGCGCGCAATTGATGGGTGATCTGATGAAGACATCAGCTGGTCACGGACAGAGGGACGCGGAAAGCCAGCGGGAGGTCCCGGGACCTCGGCCCGAACTCGACGCGCCGGTCGCCGGCTCGTCCGACAGCGAGCAGCCGTTCACCGAGACATCCGGCAGCGAGCAGCCGTTCACCGAGACACCGGACGAAGCGACAGAGAGCTTCCCGGCGGTGGAGCACACGGCGACACCCGTCCCGGCCCGCTCGCGGCTGGCGCGACGGCGGCGCCTGGTCATCGGTGTGGCCGGGGCGGCGGCGCTGTTGTCCATCGGGGGTCTGGCCGGATCGATGCTCGTGAAGTCCCCGGCCCAGCTGGCGGCGGACGCCCGTGCGCCCCGGGCCAGCGTTCTGACCGCGCCGGTGGTGTACCAGAAGCTGGCCAACACCGTGGTCCTGCGCGGTGACTTCTCCAGTGGCGAGCCCTTCTCGGTGACGCCGGCCTCCGTCGCCGCGACGGCCTCGCATTTCGGGGGCATCAATCCAGCGGGTTCGGCCGTCATCCTGACCAGGACCCTTGTCCGTCTGGGCGACAAGGCGAGGGCCGCCCAACCCCTTGTCGAAGTGTCCGACCGGCCGGTGTACGTGCTGCCAGGTGCGATTCCCGGATACCGGGACATGCTTCCGGGTGAGTCCGGCCGGGACATCGCCCAGCTGCAGACCGCGCTCGGCGGGCTCGGCCTGTACCAGGGCGGCGACGCCACCGGATATTTCGGTGCCGCCACCAAAGCCGCCGTAAGCCGGCTGTACCGACAGATGGGATATCCGGCACCCATCACCGGCAAAGAGACCCAGCAAGCGGTCCAGCAGGCCAGGACCGCCGTGGACGAGGCTCAGCAGCAGGTCCGCCGGCTCCAGGACGCGACCTCCGGGAAGCCGGCCGGCGGGTCCGCGCCGACGGCAGGGCCGTCGGCGTCCGCCGCGGCCGGAGACGGGAAGAGCGGAGGCTCGGCGGCCGGAGACGGGAAGAGCGACGGCTCGGCAGCCGGAGACGGGAAGAGCGACGGCTCCGCGGCCGGCGGAGGGACACCGCGGCAGCAGCTGGCCCGGGCCGAGCAGCAGGCCGTACAGGCACAGCAGGCCCTGAACCTGGCCGAGGCCCAGGACGGAGTGTTCGTCCCCGCTTCGGAGATGGCCTTCGTTCCCACCCTGCCGGCACGGGTGACCGCGCTGCCCGCCAAGATCGGCGACAAGGTCTCCGGTCCGGTCGTCTCGCTGGCCACCGGCGGTCTGCACCTGACCGGCTATCTGGACCCCACGCGGGGTCCCTTGGTCAAGTCCGGCATGAAGGTCGAGATCACCGCCGAGAGCCTCGGCCTGTCCTCCGAAGGACGGGTGCGGTCCGTCGGTTCGCTGGTCACCCCGGGCGACAAGGCCAACGGCACGACACCGAAGGGCGCTGCCGACGCAGGCAGCCAGAACGGGCAGCCCAGCGGTCCTCTCCTCAACGGCGGCGTTCCGTTCCTCCCGCTGGAGGTACTTCCGAGCGGCACCTGGAACACCCGCTTCGACGGTCAGAACGTACGCATCACCATTACCGCGGCTGCCACGGACAAGGCGGTGCTGACCGTGCCCGAGGCCGCGATCACCTCGGGTGCGGACACCCGGACCATCGTCACGGTCGTCCGAGCAGACGGCACCCGGCATGAAGCCCCCGTCACCGCGGGCGTATCGGCCAACGGACTGGTGGAGGTCACTCCGAGCGATCCCGCAGCGCTGCGCGCGGGCGACCGGGTGGTGATCGGGCAGTGAAGCTGCTCACCGGAGGTCGCAGGCGTGCGGCCGCCGAAGCCGGGGCAGACGTGCCTCCGCCGGCCGAGGCGCCCACCATACGTCTCCGTGGCCTGGCCAAGACCTATCCCGGAACGGTCCAGGTCCACGCGTTGCACCCGACCGACCTGGAGATCGAACGCGGGGAATTCGTCGCGGTGGTCGGCCCCTCGGGGTCGGGCAAGTCGACGTTGCTCAACCTGATCGGCATGCTCGACCGCCCCACGGCCGGCAGCTACGAGTTGGCCGGCGTCGACGTCTCCACCATGAAAGAAACGGAACGGACCACGGTACGCGGCCGCAAGATCGGTTTCGTGTTCCAGTCGTTCCACCTGCTGCCCCATCGCACCGCCACGGAAAACGTCGCACTCGCCCAGCTCTACGTGACCACCGACCGCAAGGCCCGCCCGGCCCGTGCCGTGGAGGCGCTGCGCACGGTCGGACTCGGACACCGCCTTGACGCGCTGCCGCCGACCATGTCCGGCGGCGAGCGCCAGCGTGTCGCCATCGCCCGCGCGTTGGTCAACCGACCGGACCTGATCCTGTGCGACGAGCCCACCGGCAACCTCGACTCGAAGACCTCGGCCTATGTCATGGGGCTTCTGGAAGAACTGCACGCCACCGGCCTCACCGTCGTGGTGATCACCCACGATCCGGCCGTGGCCGATCGGGCGAGGCGTGTCGTGACCATCCGGGACGGGCGCATCCTCTCGGATCGGCGGCCGAACAGGTGATCTCACGGCTACGGCGAACGCCGGACTCCCAGAGGTACTCGCCCTCCCGCCTGCTGGTACGCGACATGCTCGCCGAATCGCTCGCGGGTCTGGTCCAGCGGCCCGGGCGATCCCTGCTGACCATGCTGGGCACGATTCTCGGGGTCGGTGCCTTCGTCACGGTGCTGGGATTCACCTCGACGGCGACCGGCCAGATCAGCGCCTCCTTCAGCACCTTGCAGGCCAGCACCGTCACCGTCAACGACGTGGAGCCCACCGAGGGGCAGATTCCCACGGTCAACTTCCCCAAGGACTCCGATCAACGGATAGAGCGGCTCAACGGTGTCCGGGCGGCCGGCGTGTGGTGGCCGGCTCCGCTGCACAGCCCGACCATCGCCACGCGTCCCCTGCCTCCCAGCGAGGGCGGCAGCAACGGCATGACGGTTTTCGCCGCCTCCCCCGGTGCGCTGAACGCCCTTGAGCCGACGCTCAGCACCGGCACCCTCTACAACGAGTTCCACCAGCGGCGCGGCGAACCGGTATGCGTGCTCGGCAGCGGGGCGGCCCGGGTACTCGGCATCACCCGGCTCGACAACCGGCCCGTCGTCTTCGTCAACAGCACCGCCTATGCCGTGGTGGGTGTCGTCTCGGACGTCCAGCGCATGCCCGAGTCGCTGCTGGGCGTGATCATCCCGACGTCCACCGCCCTGAAGGCGTTCGGTCCGCCCGTCGACCACCCGGCGCAGATGATCATCCACACCCGCCTCGGTGCCGCCCGCCTCATCGCGCACCAGGCGCCGATCGCATTGCGTCCCGACAACCCACGCCTGCTCACAGCCGTGCCCCCGCCCGACCCGCACTCGCTGCGGGACGCCGTGAACACCTCGCTGTCCGGGCTCTTTCTCCTGCTGGCTCTGATCTGCTTGGTGATCGGCGCGGTGGGAATCGCCAACACCACCCTGGTCGCCATTCTCGAACGTACGGGTGAAATCGGACTGCGACGGTCATTGGGCGCCCGCCCCCGCCACATCGCGGTGCAATTCCTCACCGAGTCGACCGCTTTGGGAACGCTTGGCGGGCTCATCGGCACGGGCATCGGCGTGACCGTAGTGGTGGCGGTGGCCCTGCTTCAGGAGTGGACGGCCGTTCTCGATCCCGTCACCGTACTTCCCGCTCCGCTCGTGGGATCCGTGGTGGGTCTGCTGGCCGGCCTCTACCCGGCGCTCCGGGCCGCCCGCATCGAGCCTCTCGATGCACTGAGGCAGTGATACGGCAGGGATGCCGGCAACGGGTGGTCGGGCCCCGCACGGGGTCCGACCGTCCGGCACCCCCAACTCGCCCTATTCGCAGGGGAATCCAGCAGAACAATGTGACGCAACTCATGGGCCCTGGTCGATTGCCTGGAACGATCATGACGAATAGCTTCAACGGGCCCTGCAGTCCCTCCACTTGGAGCAACTCCCCATGAACCTCGCCAAGAAGGCCGCGTCCACCCTCGGCGCACTCGCCGCGATAGCGGGCCTCTCCCTCGTCAACGCCCCCTCCGCCGCCGCGAGCACGCCCTCCGGGTGCGCCAGCGTGTCCCAGATCGGCACCACCCGGGTGATCCAGATCGGCGGCGTGGACGCCGCTTCGGTCAAGCAGTACTACGGGTGCGGGTACAACTACGCCTACATCTACGTGTGGCAGCAGTACCGCAACACGCACACGAACTGGGACCTCTACGTCCACGTCGTCAACGAGTCCGACTCCGGCACGGACTACGGCGTCGCGTCGCTGTCCAACACGACGCGGTCCGAGCTCTGGGGTACGGCGGCCAACACCGCCGCCTACTGCACGCACGCCACGGGCTACCTGAACACGACGGGCGGCTCGACCTCCAGCGTCTGCTGACGCGCGGCACCACCGGCCCGACGAGGAGGAGCCCCGACGCATCCCGCCGGGGCTCCCCCGTTGCCTCGCAACGCATCGCCGCGCCAAATCACCCCAGGGAAGGGGAAGTTGACGCGGCGGTGACGCGTCAGATCTTCGCCGTCCTCACCGCCGGGCGGCGGCTCGCGATGACCTTCTTCGCGAGGGAGCGGGGGCTGGTGAGGAAGCCGTAGCCCCAGGACATGTGCATCGTCGCGAGGGCCACCGGGATCTGCAGGCGGGCCTTCAGCGGCAGGCCCTTGCCCGCCGGGACCGAGCCCGCCGTGATCGCCGCCAGGTAACCCGCCGGGATCACGAAGCCCAGCGGGGTGAGGACCGCGCCCACGACCAGGCCGGCCGCGATCGCGCAGACGGCGGTCGGCGGGGCCAGGTAGCGCAGGTTGATCGAGCCCTCGTGGTAGCGGGCCACCACGTGGCGCCAGCGGCCGTAGTCCTTGTACTGCTTGGCGAGGGCCTTCACCGAGGGCCGCGGGCGGTACTGGACGCGGAGCTCCGGCGAGAACCAGATCAGGCCCCCGGCCTCACGGATCCGGAAGTTCAGCTCCCAGTCCTGGGCGCGGATGAACTCCACGTTGTACCCGCCCTGCTGCTCCAGCGCCTCGCGCCGGAACACGCCCAGGTACACCGTCTCCGCCGGACCCGCCTCGCCACCCGTGTGGAAGGCCGCGTTGCCCACACCGATCTTCGAGGTCATCGCGGCCGCGACCGCGTCCTCCCAGGCGTTCTCGCCCTCGGCGTGCATCACACCGCCGACGTTCTGCGCGCCCGTCTCCTCCAGGAGGCGGACGGCCGTCGCGATGTAGTTGGGCGACAGCATGCCGTGGCCGTCGACGCGTACCACGATCGGGTGGTGGGAGGCCTGGATCGCCGCGTTGAGGGCGGCGGGGGTGCGGCCGGTCGGATTCGGCACCGTGATGACACGGCGCTTGCCCGAAGCGGTTTCGCGGACGAGCTCGGCGGCGATCTCGTCCGTACGGTCCGTGGACGGGCCGAGGGCGATCACCACCTCCATCTCGCCGTCGTACTCCTGCTCCAGGATGTGACGAACCGAGGTGCGCAGATACCGCTCCTCGTTGAGGACCGGCATGATCACGGAGACGGGGGGCGTGGCGTTCATTGCCCGCCACGTTACCGCGAACGGGGGACACCGGTGCGCGCCGAGCGGGTGGTGCGCCCTTGCACTGATCGTATGGGCCTACGGTGCTCACGGTTTCCCCGTCCCACCGCGGAGGTGTCCGTCCGTGCCCACACCGCCCCGCACGCCCCGTCCCCGGCCCGCCGCCCGCCGCGTACCGGCCCGCCGGCCGCGGAGGCGCCCCCGGTGGGGGATGCGGATGGCGACGGCGCTCTCCGTGGCGGTCCTCACGGCCGGCGGGATCGGGCACGCCGTGGTGGCCGGCCTCGACACCGGGATCACCCGGGTCGACCCCTTCAAGGACATGAAGAACCGGCCGCAGGCGCAGGCCGGGCACGGGATGAACGTGCTCGTCGTCGGGACCGACGGGCGGGACCGGATCACCGCCGAGGAGAAGAAGAAGTACCGGCTCGGCGGTGCCCCCTGTCACTGCACCGACACCGTCATGCTCGTGCACATCTCGGA
>NZ_MWIG01000133.1:0-9402 GCF_002156145.1 Streptomyces sp. NRRL B-24572
CCCCGCGCCCGGACCGCTCGGCGACCGGGCCCTGCACGTCCTCGCCCCGCTCGGCCGGCTGACCGCCGCCCAGCTGCGGGCCCTGGCCGAGGGGGCCGGGGAGCTGCGGCTCACGCCCTGGCGCGGGGTGGTCGTCGTGGGAGCCGCCGACCGGCTGCCCGACCTGGCGGAGCACGGCCTGGTCACCCGGCCCGAGCTGCCCTCGGTCGGGGTCAGCGCCTGCACCGGGCGGCCCGGCTGCGCCAAGTCCCTCGCCGACGTGCGGACGGACGCCGGCCTCGTCCGCCGAGGGGGCCTGCCCGTCCACTACTCCGGGTGCGAGCGCCGCTGCGGCCATCCGCACGGCGCCTGGGTCGACGTCCTCGCCACCGGCGACGACACCTACCTGGTGGACGGCGTACCGACCCCGCGTACCTCCCTGCCCGAAGCAGTGACCACGGCCCGCAGCCTGCCGACCCACACGAGATGAGCGAGAGCACCAGGATGTTCGACTACGAGAAGGACGGGACGGAGATCTACCGCCGGTCCTTTGCCACGATCCGCGCCGAGGCGGACCTCGCGGGCCTGCCCGCCGACGTCGCCCAGGTGGCGGTCCGCATGATCCACGCCTGCGGCATGACCGACCTCGTGCAGGACATCGCCCACTCCCCCGGCGTCGTCGCGAGCGCCCGCGCCGCCCTCCAGGCCGGCGCGCCCATCCTCTGCGACGCGCAGATGGTCGCCAGCGGGGTCACCCGCAAGCGGCTGCCCGCCGACAACGAGGTGCTGTGCGCCCTCTCCGACCCGGCCGTCCCGGGCCTGGCCGCCGAGCTCGGCACCACCCGCTCGGCCGCCGCCCTCGAACTGTGGCGGGACCGCCTCGAAGGCTCCGTCGTCGCCATCGGCAACGCGCCGACGGCCCTCTTCCACCTCCTGGAGATGGTCGCGAAGGGCGCGGGGAAGCCCGCCGCCGTCCTCGGCATCCCGGTCGGCTTCATCGGTGCAGCCGAGTCGAAGGACGCGCTGGCCGAGAACACCCTCGGCCTCGACTACCTGGTCGTACGGGGCCGGCGCGGCGGCAGCGCGATGACGGCCGCCGCGATCAACGCCCTCGCCCACGAAGCGGAGATCCAGAAGTGAGCACCGTGACCGGCAAGCTGTACGGGGTGGGTCTCGGCCCCGGCGACCCGAACCTGATGACGGTCGCCGCCGTGAAGGCGATCGCGGCCGCCGACGTGATCGCGTACCACTCGGCCCGCCACGGCCGCTCCATAGCCCGTTCCATCGCCGCCGAGCACATCCGCGAGGACCACATCGAGGAGCGGCTGATGTACCCGCTCACGGTGGAGACGACGGACCACCCGGGCGGCTACCGGGGCGCCCTGAACGACTTCTACGAGGAGGCCTCGGCCCGCCTCGCCGCCCACCTCGACGCCGGTCGCACGGTCGCCGTCCTCGCCGAGGGCGACCCGCTGTTCTACGGCTCGTACCAGCACATGCACAAGCGGCTCGCCGACCGCTACGACACGACCGTCATCCCCGGCGTCACCTCGGTGAGCGCCGCCGCCGCCCGGCTCGGCGAGCCGCTGTGCGAGGCGGAGGAGGTCCTCACGATCATCCCCGGCACGCTGCCGGAGGACGAGCTGACGGCCCGCCTGGCGGGCACGGACTCGGCGGTCGTGATGAAGCTGGGCCGCACCTTCCCGACGGTGAAGCGGGCCCTGGAGCGGGCGGGCCGTCTGGAGGACGCGCGGTACGTGGAGCGCGCGTTCATGACGGGCGAGCGGACGGGCACCCTTTCCGAGATCGACCCGGACTCGGTCCCGTACTTCTCCGTCGCCGTCCTCCCCTCCCGCATCGACCAGGAGCCTCCCGTACGGGAGACGGGCGAGGTCACCGTCGTCGGCACCGGCCCGGCCGGGGCACCCTGGCTCACCCCCGAGTCGCGGGGCGCGCTCGTCAACGCCGACGTCCTGGTCGGATACACCACCTACCTGGACCGGGTCCCGGTCCTCCGTCCCGGTCAGATCCGCCACGGCTCCGACAACAAGGTCGAGTCCGAGCGCGCCGAGTTCGCCCTCGACCTGGCCCGGCGCGGCCGGAAGGTCGCGGTCGTCTCGGGCGGCGACCCGGGCGTCTTCGCCATGGCGACGGCGGTCCTGGAGGTCGCCTGCGAACCGGAGTACGCGGACGTGCCCGTACGGGTCCTCCCGGGGGTGACGGCGGCGAACGCGGCGGCAGCGGCGGCGGGCGCCCCCCTCGGCCACGACTACGCGACGATCTCCCTCTCCGACCGGCTCAAGCCCTGGGACGTCATCGAGGCCCGCCTCCGCGCGGCGGCCTCCGCGGACCTGGTCATCGCCCTCTACAACCCGGGCTCCAAGTCCCGCACCCACCAGGTGGCGGCGGCCCGCGACCTCCTCCTCGAACTCCGCGCCCCGGAGACCCCGGTGGTCGTCGCCCGCGACGTCGGCGGCCCGGAGCAGTCGGTCCGGATCCTGACGCTGAAGACCCTGGACCCGGCGGAGGTCGACATGCGCACCCTCCTCCTGATCGGCTCCTCGCAGACCCGGGCGGTCGAGCGGGGCGACGGCCGCACGATCACGTGGACGCCGCGCCGCTACGGCTGACCGCCGGGACCCCGACGACGGTCAGAACTCCTGCTGCTCGACACCGGGCGGCAGGAGGCAGGGTGTGTTCACGCCCAGGGAGATCAGGTCGTCGGATACATCCCCGGCACTCACGTACTGGCGGTCCGTCGGGTGTTCGGCCTGCACGAGATACCCGCCCCGTCCCGCCGAGGCGTCGGCTCGCGAACCGACGATCCTGAACCCCTGCGCCTTGAGCTCGTCGGTGATCGCCCGAATGCCCGTGGCGTGCTCCGCCTTGGGCAGCTTGGCGCGCACGTCGTACGAAAGGGTGTACCGGCCGTCGTTGGCCGACTCACCGTTCTTCCCTGGGCAGTTGGTGAAGTTCGCTTGGTGGGTCGACGACACGATCTCGGCCTTCGCCGTACGAGCCATCGACTCGGTCCAGTGCTTGGCCCACGCCTGGGCCTTCTCCTGGCTCATGCGGGGCAGCGGATCGTTCTTCGCGTTCTTCGTGCCGTCGGACACGCAGCCTCCCAGTGCGAGGACCAGCATCGGTACGAGGGCCAGTGAAGCCCTCCGGGTCATAGGCATGGGCCCGGAACTCCTTCCCGTCACGATCGAGGCCTGTTCGCAGGCGGCAGACCGGCGATAATTCGCCCTTGATTGTCCAGACTCTGACTGCCGTCGTCCCAGTAGCCACTATGGTGGCTCGTGTCGACGTACATCCGCTGACCACCGAATTCGGGCTCTTTCGGGTCGGCACCCAGGGTCTTCCCCGCCGTGACGTTCACGACGTGGTCGTCGGGCGCGGCCCCGGCCCAGAGGTGCGAGGGTGAGACATGAAGCTGGTCCGCCCGGTCGACGGTCAAGCCCGGGCTGCCGACAACGATCATGTCGTCGGCGTCGAGCCCGCGCCCACCGGCGTCCGCAGCGCCGACCATGGTGGAGCCGTAGCTGTGGCCTTCGACGGTGAGATGGGTCCGCTCGCCCTGGTGCGACGCCCGGAGTCCGTGGGTGAAGTCACGCAGGGTCTCGGCGTCGTCCTCGGCGCGGCCGGTCGTGGCGATACCGAGGTTGAGTTCGGGGTCGTTCATCGTCAGGTTCGCCTCGGGTGCGTCGTAGTCCAGCCAGCTGATCACCGCCACATCGGTTCCCCGCCCCTCACTCCAATGGCCCGCCGCCACCTGCAGCTTCTCCGCCCGGTCGATCTGGTCCCCGAAGTTGCCCAGCTGGTTGCTCGTCCCCGCCACCGACACCGCCGTGTGCCGGGCCGTATCCGGGTTCCCGACCGAGACGATCGCGCGGCCGTCCTTCTCCGTGCTGAATCCCAGCAGGTAGAGCTGCTTGTGCGCCGGGGCCGTGTCGGACCGGTCCAGACGGTCCTTCATCGCGAGCAGCCCCCGGTAGCTGTACCGGTCGTGGTAGCCGAGGCTGTCCTCGCGCAGTGCGTAGTCGTTGATGCGCGTGTCGAGGACCTGCCGGTTGGCCTGGTCCCTGGTCGTCGCGGGCAGGCCGTCGAGGGCGCCGAGCTGTTCGGGGTAGGCCGCGAGGTAGAAGCGCTGCTTCTCCTCGTCCAGGCCGGCCCACCAGTCGGCGTTCTTCTGGGGGTCCTTGCCGTCGGGGATGTCCTTCGCGTCGAGGCCGGCGAACCCGGCGACCCGTGCCGCGTCCTCATGGGCGTTCGCCCCGCCGTACCGCTTGTCGAGGTCGAAGGGGTCGATCTGGCGCAGGATCCCGGCGGCGTCGGTGCTCGCGGTGGTCGCCTCCGCGACGGCCTCGTCGATGCGGGCGCGGAAGCCGCCGAGGCCGGCGTTGGCCTGCTGCTGGACGCCCTGGTACTCCGGGTCGTTGTGGTACGCCGGGTCCACGACCTGCTTCGGTTCGACCCAGCCGTCACCCCTGACCCGGTGGCCCGCGGCCTCCGCGTCGGCCACCGCGGCCCTCAGCTTGCGCTGCGCGGCCTGCATCTTCGTGTTCAGGGCGTCCAGGGTCGTGGCGATCAGCTGGGCGTTCGTCCGGGCCGTGCCGAGCTTGCTCTCGGTGGCTTCCATGGCGTCGAAGCCGTACGTCGCGCTGACGCCCGTCCAGCCCGCCTTGTGCAGCGGCCCGGTCACCCGTTTGCCGCTGCTCGTCTGTGTCCCGGCCAGGGCTTCGGCAAGTTTCTTCCAGGAGGCCACGGCGCTGTCCAGGTCCGCGAAGTCCTGCTTCATCAGCTGGGCGAAGTTTTCTGTCATGTCCGTCACCAGCCCCGGAAGCAGGAGATGACGTCCTGCTCCAGGACGTCCCGCCCGTTGGCGAGATGCCGCATCCCCTGGGCGTGTTCGGAGAGGCGTCCCCGCAGCGTCTCCAGGGCCGAGCCCCAGCCTTCGCCGGTCTGCGTCATCTGCGGCCCCACGGTCCACGAGCCGAAGGCCGCCGCGGCGGAGGCCAGATCGGCGCCCGCCTTGCGCAGCGGCTCCTGCAGATCCACCGCCAAGGTGTCGGCGGCCCCGGCCGAAGCCCGTAACTCTCCCGCCGAGATGTTCAGGTCCCAACCCATGTATTGCCCCCATGCGCGCGTTACCGGCGATACCCGGGGAGGGTAGCTCATGCCTCGCTGACGTAATCAACAGCAAATCGGAAGCGGCTGATTCACGCCGGTGACCTGACAGACCCACTGCCCATACCGTTCGCGACTGCACCCGCACGACGGTAGGACCGACTGCTTCCTTGAAGCAGGTGGGGAGGGTGGCACGCCCCTCCCCCACCTCACGAGTCACACAGGAGTTCCCCCGTTCCACATGCTTCACATAGGTCCGGAAAGGACCCTCCCCTGTGATGACTCGTACCGTTCCTAGCGTTGTTGGCCGGTGTCGGCCAACTCGCCGTGATCCGGACAAGTGGTCCGGTGACCCTCCGAACGGTGTTGAGGGTCTGGGAACAGCGCGGGCTGGTCACCTCGGCGCAGGTCCGTCTTGCCGCCCGGGTCTGGCGTGCGTCCTGTCCTGGGCGGGCTCGCGGCCCCGCGTGGCCCGGGAACGAATGCGGTCTGGTCGGTAGCTCTCCGGTCACCCATCCTCTGGTGGGTGCCGGTCACACCTGGCCGACGCCGGATTCTGTGTCCCAGGCCGCACCTGCCGATCGCCACGACGGCCCCGTGGTGCCGCGTGACGGAAGTCTTGGTCTGCTGCTGGAGCGGGGGCTTCCAGTACCGCTCGCCCCACATGCTGGTGTAGGCCGGGTCGACGGCGATCACCACCAGTCCGGCGTGGAAGGCCATGGAGCGCAGGCGTTCGCGGAACTTCGCGGTGGGGATGCCGGCGACGGTGCGGCGGAACTTCTTGCCCCGTGCGCCGCGTCCCATGATCTCCCGCCCGATCTGGCGGGCGTCGTCGAAGCCGAGGTTCTCCACCATGATGGCCGCGCACTGGTGTTCGCGGGCGATGGTGATGAGCTGGCTGATCGCGTCCCGGAGGCGGCCGTCCCGTGTGCTGGTGGGGCCGGTCAGCTGCAGGGGGATGGTGACCGGTCCGCCGGTGGGGTTGCCGTGCGGGTCGAGGACGAAGCACGCGAGGTGGTCGGCGTTCAGGTCGATGCCCAGGGTGCGCTCCCCGAACGCTCGGATCTCCTCCGGGCTGGGCAGCACGGCGGTGTCGGCACTCCAGCTCGCGTCCAGGTACCAGCGGGTGCGTGCCGGATCGAACGTGATGTCGTAGCGGACCGCCCGGTTCGCGCTCGCGCGGTCCAGCCACTCCTCACGGCGGTGGGAGAACCGTACGGTGCGGCCCAGGCGGTACCGGCCCCTGGGGGCATTGGCCAGATACCGCAAAGGCTCCGGCAGCACCAGCGTCACTTCGCCGGTCTCCGGGTCCACAGTGATGGTGTAGTTCCCGAAGGGTGCGCCGGACTCGCCGTCGGCGGTGAGGAACAGCCGCCCGGCATCCCACCGCTTGCGCCATTCGGCCTTGGTGAGCTGGGTCTGGTCGAGGTTGTGACGGATCTTGGCCAGTCGCCGGCCGCCGACCACGATGCTCGGGCGGCCTGCTTCGATACGGGCCTCAACGTCGTTGAGCCGGGCGGTGAGAACCTGCACGCGCCGCTGCTTGGTGAAGCGTTCGTCCTGCGTCGGGTAACCGCGGACCTTTCCCTTGCGCTGCCCGCACGGCACCGCCAGGCCCTTGCCGATGGCGCGGATGGCTTGGCGCAGGCCGACACGCTCATCGAACAGACAGCGCAGGCCGAGCTGGTACTGGTCCTCGGACGCGCGGGTCATCGCCCCGGCCCAGCGGGAGGACGAGACGGCCGTCAGCGCTTTCTTGCGCTCGGCCCGCCGCGTGTCCTTCTTCGCGACCTTCCCGATGCCGACACGCTTCGCCAGGTCGGCCCGCTCAAGACGCCCCAGATGCTCGCCGACCAACCGCAGGACCCCGGCCTCCTCGGCAGTCGGTCGGAGCCGGTCCCGGATACGCGCACCCGTGGGTGCGGCGACGGTGCAGGGGCCACGATCGGACGTACCTCGCGCTTCTTCCCGCGCCTGCCTGCCATCGGCTACCCCCTCCCCCGGTCCCATCGAACCCATCCGCTGCCACCGATCATGCGTTCCGCATGCCCGCAAACCCCTGGAAACCAGCCCGGTTCGCCCGATCGAGGGATGCCCCGGCCAACCACGACCAACAACCGAAACAGCAGTTGGCAACCCGGCTGAGCGCCCTGGCCGTCACGGCCGCCCTCGTCGCCTCCGGCGGACTGCTCACCGGCACCCCGAAGCTGACGGCCTGCGACTCCGCGATCGCCGAGAACTACGGTCTCGGCGCCCCGGCCGGCGTCACCCTGCCCAAGGACAACTTCTCCGTCCGCCGTGAACTACCCGCCGGCGACCGGCCAGACGTACCTGTACGAGCTCCGCGCCGTCGACAAGGCCGTGCAGGTGGAAGACGGCGACGGCAACCTCGTGTGGGTCGCCCACCGCGTCGAGTACCTGCTGCCCACCGCCTCGTCCTACCTCCACGAGAGCGCGGCGGACGGCGAGCACGTGCTCTACGGCGTGATCGCCTTCGACACCGCGGAGAACCAGATCTACGTCGACGACCCGAACATGAACTGGGTCGAGGTCACCGAACTCGGCACGCCCGTCACCGAGTAACGACCCACGCGGCGGCCTCCTCGGGGGTCGCCGCCACCGGGACGCCGGAGGGGACCGGTGGCCGGCGGACCACGACCACCGGGACGCCCGCCTCGCGGGCCGCCGTCAGTTTCGGGGCGGTCGCCGCGCCGCCGCTGTCCTTCGTCACCACCACGTCGATCCGGTGCCGGGCCAGGAGTTCGCGTTCGCCGTCCAGGGTGAACGGGCCCCGGTCGAGGAGGATCTCGGTGCGGGCCGGCATCGGGGCGTCCGGGGCGTCCACCGAGCGGACCAGGAACCACTGCGGGCACGCTGCGAACGCGGCGAGGCCCATGCGGCCGGTCGTCAGGAAGACGCGGTCGCCGAGGCCGTCCAGGGCCCGGGCCGCCTCCTCCAGGGACGCGACCGGACGCCAGTCGTCGCCCTCCACCGGGACCCAGCCTGGGCGGCGCAGGGCCAGCAGGGGAACATGGGCGGTGGCGGCCGCCCGGGCCGCGTTGAAGCTGATCCGCTCGGCGAAGGGATGGGTGGCGTCGATGACCGCGTCCACGGCCTGCTCCCGCACCCACGCGGCCAGTCCGTCGACGCCGCCGAAACCACCGATCCGGACCTCGCCCGCCGGCAGCCGCGGGCTCGCCACCCGTCCCGCGAGGGAGCTGGTGACCCGGACCCGGTCGTGCAGCAGTCCGGCGAGGGCGCGGGCCTCGGTGGTCCCGCCGAGAATGAGTACGTGCACAGGAGCCTCTTCGTGAGTACAGGCGGCGGGCGTGAGGCCCAACTCAAGCACACCGGCCTCCGCCCGGGCTGGACGACCGGTGCCTGCGCGACGGCGGCCACGACCGCCGCGTACACCGCGCTGCTCACCGGCGACTTCCCCGACCCGGTGACGATCACCCTGCCGAAGGGCCAGACCCCGTCCTTCGCGCTGACCGCGGAGTCCCTGTCGGGCGGCTCCGCCATGGCCGCCGTCGTCAAGGACGCGGGCGACGACCCGGACGTCACGCACGGGGCCGTGATCCGCTCGACGGTACGGCTCCTGCCGCCGGGTTCGGGCGTGGTCTTCCGCGCGGGCCCCGGCGTCGGCACCGTCACCCTCCCCGGTCTCCCCCTCGACGTCGGCGAACCCGCCATCAACCCCGTGCCCCGGCAGCTCATGCGCGAGCACGTGGCCGCCGTCGCCGCCGCGCACGACGCCCCCGGCGACGTCGAGATCACCGTCTCCGTCGACAACGGCGCCGAGATCGCCCGCTCCACCTGGAACCCCCGCATCGGCATCCTCGGCGGCCTGTCGATCCTCGGCACGACCGGCGTCGTCGTCCCGTACTCCTGCTCCGCCTGGATCGACTCCATCCGCCGGGGCGTCGACGTGGCCCGCGCGGGCGGTCTGACCCACGTGGCCGGCTGTACGGGCTCCACCTCCGAGCGGACCGTCACCGGGATCTACGACCTGCCGGAGATCGCCCTCCTCGACATGGGCGACTTCGCGGGCGCCGTCCTGAAGTACATCCGCCGCCACCCCGTCGACCGGCTCACCCTCTGCGGCGGCTTCGCCAAGCTCTCCAAGCTCGCCGCCGGCCACCTGGACCTCCACTCGGCCCGCTCCCAGGTCGACAAGGCCTTCCTCGCCGACCTGGCCCGCACGGGCGGCGCGTCGGACGCGCTGGCGTCGGAGATCGCCGACGCCAACACGGGCCTCGCCGCCCTCCGCCTCTGCGAGGCCGCCGCCGTCCC